>CAYUOB010000079.1:12590-14632 GCA_964446145.1 uncultured Desulfobacula sp. | reverse complement strand
GCAGCAAATAATACTGACAGGACAATTGCGCGGATACGCCTTTCAAAGGCTGAACCTGTTAATTATCCCATGAAAAGGCTTCTGAAACGCAGAACAATAAGATCAGGCCTGAAATCCGTAAAACTCAGCCCTGATGATATTGATGCACTGACCCTGGCTGCACCCGGTAAAATATTTTATTTTCCTTTGGGCTCGGATCATGCATCATGCATAAAAAAGGCAGCAGTGAAAAGTTTCAGGATTCAGGCAGCCCGTGACAATGCCATGCAGGAGCTTGCGGAATGGGTCAGGTTCAGGCCCGGAGAAGTTCAGGAGCATCGTGATGGGCTAAGCGTTGAAGGTATGGAAATTTCAGGAATTGCAGGCTGGTTTATTAAAAAATTCATGGGCCCTGAAGATGTCATGAAACCGTCATTCATTAAAAAAAGCGTGCAAAAGATTTCACAGCAGGCAGGGCAGGGTGCAGGCTGGATTATAATAGCGTGCAGCAATGAAAGCGTTGAAGCCCTGATTGAATCCGGCAGGATATTTCAGCGCATTGCATTGAAGGCCGTTGACATGAAACTAGGAATACACCCCATGACTCAGTGCCTTGAGGAAGAATACGGCAGAAAAAAAATTGCCGCAAACCATGATAAATCCCTGGTGCCGCAGTTTATCCTCAGGGTGGGCTATGTTGACAGATATCCTGAACCTGTTTCTGCAAGAAGACCTGTTGAATGGTTTGTATCATTGTGAAGATTCTTTTTATCGAACCGTTTTTCGGGGGCTCACATAGGGAATTTGCTCTGGGCTTTCAGCAATATTCACGCCATGATGTTACCCTTGCAACTCTTCCGGACAGGTTCTGGAAATGGCGTATGAGAGGAGCAGGTATCTATTTTGCTAGGAAAATTAAGAATATTGCGGAATTTGATCTTATTTTCACAACAGACATGCTTGACCTGACTGATTTTACAGCACTTGCAGGCATAAAGCTTCCGCCTGTTGTAATGTATTTTCATGAAAACCAGCTTTCCTACCCGTTGTCAGAACATCATAGATCACAGGGCATGCAGGCTGATCTTCATCCTGGATTTACAAATATTGTTTCAGCCTTTGCAGCAGACAGGGTATTGTTCAATTCACAGTTTCATTTCAATGATTTCATGGATGCTGCTGCACTCATGATAAACAGGATGCCTGATTTCAGGCCGGCGTGGATGCTGGATGAAATAAGGAAAAAAGCTTTTGTTTTGTATCCTGGATGCAGGTTTGATGAAGGCTCCTGGCATTGTCAGGAAAAGGAGCTTGACCCGCCGCTGATCATATGGAACCACAGATGGGAATATGATAAAAATCCTGAAGCTTTTTTTGGGGCTCTGGAAGTTTTAAAACATCGCAATATTCCTTTTCGTCTCGGTATACTGGGCGGAGGTCAGGGCAGGGTTCCTGAAATTTTCATGCAGGCAGCACAGCGGTTTGAAGATGAAATTCTTGTGTTCGGCCATGTTGAATCGCGGGAACGGTATTTCCAGTGGCTTGGGCGCGGGGCCATTGCAGTGAGCTGTGCCGTTCAGGAGAATTTTGGCATTTCGATTGTGGAAGCCGTGCGCTGCGGATGCATGCCTTTATTGCCATGCAGGCTTGCATATCCTGAAATCATACCGCAGGGTTTTCATCCTGAAGCATTGTACAGGACAAAAACCCAGTTTGTTGAAAAACTTTGCGATATGCTTGTCAATTATGAATCATACCTGGTTGTGCAGGAGAAATTGTCCGCCTGCATGGCTGAATTTTCCTGGGAAAATTTAATACAGCAGTATGACAATATACTGGATAGCATGGTGACGGATTAAGGCTGTCCGCCCATGCCCCCTCTTCTGCCCATGCCTCTGCCACATCCTCCGCCCATGCCTCTGCCTCCACCCATGCCTCTGCCTCCGCACATGCCTCTGCCACCGAAGAACCCTCAGCATCCACGTACACTGCGCCAGCTGCAGCTGCAGCAGCGACATGGCCGGGGACGGGACGACCACCGCCACCCTCCTGACCGCAGCCAT
>CAYUOB010000079.1:3403-12580 GCA_964446145.1 uncultured Desulfobacula sp. | reverse complement strand
ATTGATGAATCTGCCGTATATGCAACCATTGATGAAAAATGCTTTCATTGCTGCGCATGCATAAAATCCTGCCTCCGCCGCCACTGCGCCTGCAGCCGCTGCCAGGTCCTTGTCCGGCCGGTGGATTTGGAGAAGATTTGCCCGATGGGTTTGCAGGTACGCCTGAGTCCTGGCTGTTGCTTTTGAAACCCTCGACTGCTTCGGCAACGGTTCCGCTGACTCCTGTAATTACTCTGATATTTTGAGAATTAAATACATCCATTGCTTTTGGCCCGCAATTGCCGGTCAAAACAGCTTCTACCCCTTTTGACGCAGCCAGGGCGGCCAGCTGGGTGCCAGCTCCGCTGCTCATGTTCATGAATTCATTTGGACAGATATCAAAGCTCATGTCGTCAGTGTTGATTATAAGCAGATAATCGCAACGCCCGAAACGTGGGTTTATCTGACTGTTTAGATCTGTGCCTGATGCGCTTGCTGCTATTTTCATGATTTCTCCTTAAATTTGTGATTGATCCGGAGTGTTCTCATGATTTTGAAAAGCAAATTTTGTGCCAATTTAATTTATTGGTTGTTTTATCAATAAATTAAAATACTTGCTTTTTGTCACCATCGATATCGGCCTGCTGTTATGGCTGCATAAGAAACAGAAAGGAGCAGATATGCAATCCTCCATGCAGTGCTTAACAGGGCTGTGCGACAAACATTTCAGGTTCTTTGCGTTCTTTGCAGTTTTTGCTCATCCATATTGCCTTTTCTTTGAAAGGACTGTCTTTCAGAATTCTTGCCCCGGCGGGGCAGGATTTTATGCATGCGCAGCAATGAATGCATTTTTCATCAATGGTTGCATATCCGGCAGATTCATCTATTGCTTCATTGGGACAGACACTGACACATATGCCGCATCTGTCACATTCACCTCTTACCTCAATGAAAGGAAATGAAAGTACAGGCATCGCTTTTTTATAGGGAAAACTGCCTGGAACTTCCACCCTGGATAATTCTTTTTCAGGAGAATTGACGGAATCAATCAGAGCTGCAATTTTTCTGCCAAATTCAAAGGCTTTTTTAAGATCATCTGCATCTGGTCGTTCAAGGGCTATGGGAATTTGTTTGCTGGCAAAGGAATGTTCTCCTATAAATGCTGCTGCTGCAACGGGAAAAAATCCTCTGTCCGCGGTAATGTTTTCAAGTTCAAGCAATGCATCTTCAAATGCCCTGTTGCCGTATACAACCACAGGTATTGCAATCTGGCCCGCACCACTGATTTTTTTAAAATACATTGCTACATCATGCGGCAGCCTGCCTCCATACACAGGAGCCCCGAACATCACTATTCCGGACTCTGGTTCAAAGGGTGGCTGTTTTCTGGTTTCAGGGGAAGTGATATCTGTGGTTGAAGCTATTTCAAATCCGGTTCCTCTTGCAATTTCTTTAAGAATTGTCCGGGTTGTTGCTGTCGGGCTGAAATAGATCAGATTTATTGTTTCCGGTTTCATGGCAGAAATATTTCCTTTTCATATATGCCTATTTATAGTTATTCAAATATTTTTTCGTCTGCTGCCCCGGCTTCGGCTGCATCATCCTCCATGTTTCTGCGGGCCTGCCCTGTTTTCCTTTTATGCCAGTATTCCCTGTACCACTCACTGGCAATTATCATGGACATGACCTCATTGGTTCCTGTCCATATGGATGCAAGGCGCAGGTCTCTGAATATGCGTTCCACAGGATAGATATTGGTATACCCTATACCGCCCATGACCTGCATGGCATTGTGAACCGCCTGCTGGCACGATTCTGTGACAAATTTTTTTGACTGGGACACCATACGTCTTATTGTCCTGGAATTTATTTTTTTGTCAACCGCTTTTGCAGTGGCATAGATCATGGAACGCGAGGCATCAAGCAGGGTGGCTGCCTGGGCAATCTGAAATGAAACTCCCTGGAAATCTGCAACCGGCCGTCCGAATGCCCTGCGTTTTGACGTGTATGCCGTGGCAATGTCAACTGCCGGCGCTGCAGCTCCTATGGTCATGGCAGCAGTGCCCAGCCGTTCAGGGATCATCATTGTATTGAATATTTCAACACCTTTGTTCAATTTTCCAAGCAGATTTTTTTTGGGCACTTTCACATTTTTAAAAACCATGCGGGCGGCTCCGCCTCCCCTGCAGCCCATCAGGCCGTACAGATACTGTGCCTTTACCCCAGGGCCTTTATCAACTATAAAACAGGAGATTCCCCTGTGGGGTTCTGCATCAGGGTCTGTTCGTGCATAAACCAGAAAATAATCAGCTCCTTCTCCACCCACTATGAAACGTTTTTGCCCGTTTATGATGAAGCAGTCCCTTTTTTCTTCGGCAATTGTTGTTGTGCCGAAAAAATCAGACCCTCCTCTGGGTTCTGTCAGGCATTCAGCAGCAAAGATTTCACCTTTCAGCAGGGGAACCACATATTTTTGTTTCTGAGCATCAGTTCCGTGTAAAATGATGGCATCACAGACAAGTTCTGCTCCGACTCCGAAAACACAGGCAAAGATATAGCCAAGCACCCCTATTTCCTCCATGACCATACAGGTTGAGACCCAGTCCATTCCCCTGCCGCCCCATTTCCTGGGATACCTGCACCCCATGAGATTGCGTTTTCCTGCCTCCTGGAGAAATTGCTTTGGAAATTGAATCCTGTCTGCATCCATGTCAAGTATCATTTCCCGTGGAATTGAATTGACAAAATCACGGGCCTCTTCCTTCAGTTTTTTCTGTTCTTCAGACAAAAGATAATCAAACACGGGTAAAATCCTCCCTGATTTTGAATTTCATTATTTTTCCGGACGGAGTATGTGGAAGCTGATCAGTAAAATGTATTTTTCTGGGAATCTTGAATTTTGCAAGCCTGTCAGAAAGAAAGGCAAGAAGATCTTTTTCCACGGGCTCAGCCCCTTTGGCAGGGACTACAACCGCATGGACGGTTTCTCCCCAGTCTGTGTGCGGCACTCCTATTACAGCGGCTTCAGCCACATCAGGATGCTCCATTATTCTGTCCTCCACTTCCTTGGAATATACATTTTCTCCGCCTGTTACAATCATGTCCTTTATCCTGTCAACAATGAAAAGAAAACCATGTTCATCGATTCTTGCCATGTCGCCTGTTTTATACCAGCCTTCATGAAAAGCCTCCTGTGTCGCCTTTGGCCTGTTGAGATATTCCTTCATCATGGAGTCCGCCCTGAGCCATATTTCTCCCGTTTCTCCCGGGCCTGCCTGCGTGGTTTGGTCTTTCATTACCTTCATTTCAGCTCCGGGCAGAGCTTTACGTCCTATTGATCCTGCATGCTCCATGTGATCTTCAGGAAGCAGGACTGTTCCTGTCGGCCCTGTTTCTGTCATTCCGTAAACCTGGTAAAACCTGTCTGATCTGTATGCTTTTACAAGTTTTTTTACGGTCTCAGGGGCAATGGGCCCTCCTCCGTAAATCCAGGCCCGCATGGATGACAGGTTGAATTTTTCAAAATCAGGTATTACCTGAAGAGGCATAATATAAGAGATGGGTGCCCCAAAATACGCAGTACATGATTTCTTTTCAATGGCTTCAAGGAAACCGAGTGGGTGATATTCCCTTAAAAGCACTGCTGTGCCACCTGCATGGATAATCCCCATGAACCAGTTGTTAAGGGGTGAGGAATGCCAGATGGGCATTGCAATGAGCATGATATCATTCTGAGTCAGGTTGACTGCCCTGGCTCCCGTTATTCCAGCTGAAATCACTCCTGCATGGGTATGGACACATCCTTTGGGCCTGCCTGTGGTTCCGCTGGTGTAAAGGATTTCAGCAATGTCATCATCCTGAATTTTCATGCTTTTGAATTTAAGGTCATTGGCAAAGGCATCGCCTGCAAATTCAAAGCCCTGTATACGGGTATTCATGCTCATTTTTCTTATGCCTGATTCAAGCGCTTCTGCAACACTGCCAAGGCTGCCGTCAAAGAGAAACAGGACAGCACCGCTGTCTTCAAGAATATAGTCAACTTCAGGGCCTGTCAGTTTGTGATTTACAGGCACAACCACTCCGCCTGCCCTAAGTATGCCGAAAAAGGAAAATACAAAATCAAAGGTATTTTGCCCCATAACAGCCACAGGATCCCCTTTTTTTATTCCTGCTTTCCGGAACCAGGCTCCTGCTTGTTCGCTTTTGTCTTTAATCTCCCTGAATGTAAATGAATGATTCATGTCACACAGGGCGGTTTTGTCAGGGTGGTGTGCTGCATTCAGATCCAGCATCTGGATGATGTTCATTTTTTTCTCCTTTCTGCAATTGTGCCTTTCGTTGGAGCAGTTTCTGCCTTGTGGCCAGAATATCCTGCTCAAGCATGGTGAGTTCCTCTTTTCTTTCCCTGATCTGCCTAAGCTTTGCATCTCCGAATTTCAGGCTTTTTTCAATCTGGTCGATTTCATCGTGATCTGCATCTGCCATACCTATCATTTCAGCGATTTCTCCAAGGGAAAAACCAAAACGTTTTCCCCTTAGAATCAATTTGAGCCTTGCCTTGTTTTTTGGGGTGTATATTCTGTGATTGCCTGAAGTTCTTTCGGGCATGATCAACCCTTTTTCTTCGTAAAAACGTATGGTTCTGGTGCTTATGTCCAGTTGATCAGCGATCTGGGAAATGGTCCAGGTCCTGTCCTGATATTGTTTTTCAGATTCTGTACCCATGTTATTGCAAATCTCCATTTTTTTTAAACTTAACGTTTACGTAAACTGTATAATTGCTTTTGTCAATAAAAATCAGGGAAGGCAGTATATATATATGTCTGTATGATCGCAGCGAAAATTGGCTGCGGTTTCGTATTGATTGACATTGTATCGTGATTGCTGATAGGATAAACCTTATTCAGGCCTGATTTCATTTTTCAACGAAAAGGAGGAAATTATGGCAGTCTGCGTACTTATCCGGTGAATCGTATCAGACAGGGAAACAGCGGACAGGCTTGCTCCGCTGATTGTAAAATTAAGATCCCAGGCAAGTGTTCAGCCGGGATATATCACAGATCAGACTTTTTCGTGTCTGGACTGTGACGGGGAATACCTTGTCATCAGTACCTGGAACAGCCTCGATGACTGGAAAACATGGCAGAACAGCGACCAGAGGCAGGCTATCCAGAAACAGATTGACGAACTGACCGGCGAAGAAACTGAATACCGGTATTATGAACCCATTGTTGGAGGTATAAAGCCTGTTTTCAAAGCTGGCCAATGAGATTCAGGGTATGGCCTATTTCAGCAGGTGACCATTTTTTTCAAGAAAGGATTTCATGTGAGGCCTTGCAGCACAGCTCATGAAATCTGCCATCTGACTGCGCCATGTCTGGCCTGCCAGGTCAGGGTTGCGTGTTTCATAATAGGCCTGCATGGCCCGGTCGTAGTCCTGCAGAAGTCCTGCTGTTCTTTCTTTTGAAATTTTGCCATTGAATGTATCCTGTTTCAGTACAAGTTCAAGGGGCAGTCTGGGTTTGGTTTCAGGGTTTTGGCCAGGCCATCCTATGCACAGCCCAAAGACAGGGCATGCATGATCCGGGATTTTCAGAAGTTCGCATACCATATCAGGGTCATTTCTGATCCCGCCTATGAAAACAGCGCCAAGGCCGTTTGATTCTGCTGCTACCACAAGGTTTTGTGCAAAAATTGCAGTGTCTGCAACTGCAATGATGAATTGTTCTGTCCAGCCCTGTTCAGGACTGTGTCCATGATATTCACATGCACCATCAACCCTTGTAAGGTCAGCGCAGAAAACCAGGAATACGGGTGCCTGGTCAACCCACGGCTGCGGGCCGGCAAGCTGTGCCATCTGCTTTCTTACTTTTCTGTCCGTGATGTTTATGACAGTGTAGGCCTGAACATTGTTGGAGCTTGACGCACATTGTGCTGTCTTTACAATGGTATGCAGAAGTTTTTTTTCAACAGGCCTGTTCGTGAATTTTCTTATGGATTTGTGGGAAGACAGAATCCGCATGGTTTGGTTCATGGCATCCTCATTTTTTATTTGCTGAAATGATAATTTTGGACTTCATTCTATCATGTTCAAAAGGGTGATTCAAAAGAATAAAGTTGATCCTTAAAATAATATGGAGTATAAACTTGTTCCAGTTTAAATTTTAAGGGGCATAATGGAAACAATGGATATCCTGAAAATCAGAATAGGAGTTGTGGGTGCAGGCGCGTGGGGAACAGCACTTGCAAAACTGCTTGCAGACAAAGGTTTTGCTCTTGATCTGTGGGTATTTGAAGAACAGGTCAGACAGCAGATTGAACAATACAGGGAAAACAGGGTTTTTCTTCCGGAAATCATCCTGCCTGAAAATATAAGTGCAACCAATGACCTTGAAACTGCTGTCAGGAACAAGGATATGGTTCTTGTTGTTGTTCCTTCCCATTGCATGCGTGATGTGGCAGGCCGTATGAAAAATCACATCAATCCTGAAACTGTTGTTGTGACAGCTTCCAAGGGAATTGAAAACAAAACCCATATGGTTATGACACAGATACTTGCCCAGAAAATTGATATTGTTCCTGAGGGTAATTTTGCAGCCCTTTCAGGACCCAGCTTTGCCAGGGAAGTCGCAAACATGGTACCCACTGTTGTGGCGGCTGCTTCCATAAATCATGACACAGCCGTGTTTGTCCAGAAGGTGTTTTCCTGTTCGACTTTCAGGGTATATGTGAATGATGACCCAATTGGGACACAGATCGGCGGTGCCATGAAAAATGTGCTGGCCATTGCAGCAGGCATCTGTGACGGTATGAACATGGGCCTTAATCCCAGGGCAGCTCTGATTACACGGGGCCTGACTGAAATGAACAGGCTGGGCAGAAAGCTTGGGGCAGATCCGCTTACTTTATCCGGGCTTGCCGGAGTGGGCGATCTTCTTTTGACCTGTACAGGTGCATTGAGCCGTAATTATACCCTTGGAAAGCAGATCGGCCAGGGCAGAAAACTGGATGATATAGTGTCTGAGATGAGAATGGTGGCAGAAGGTGTGAAAACAACCCGGTCTGTGTATAATCTGTCAAAAAAGCTTGGCGTTGACCTGCCCATCTGCAATGAGGTGTATTCTGTGCTCTTTGAAGGCCGTTCTGCAGACCAGACCATTGAACGTCTGATGAACCGGTCTTTGAAGCATGAGCTTGACGGGATCATTGACAGATAACCTGGCCGGTATTCAGTCTATCCATGTCATATCAATTTCAGACCCTTTAAAATTTCCGTACAGGCAGAGCTGGTGCCGCCCTGCCTTGAGACTATGTATTCAATGGCGCTGTGTTTCAGCTTTTTTTTGTCTTCCGGGTTTTTCAATGCATAAAGTATTGTTCTGGCAACCTCATGCCAGGTATTTTTTTTCAATACAATATTTTCACTGAAGATTTTACGGCCCACCCATGCAAAATCATCATAATAAGGGCCTGTAATCGTGACAGTGCCGCTGATTACAGGTTCAAGAAAGTTCTGGCCGCCCAGGGGTTTTAAACTGCCGCCCACAAATACGGCATCTGCCGAGGCATATGCTGTTTTAAGCTCACCAAACCTGTCCCATAATATTATGCAGGGCTGTGACAATGGAAATTTTGAATCAGACCTCATCTGAAATTTCATGTTTTCAGATTTTAAACGTTTTTTCCATGATTCAATGCGGTGCATATGTCTTGGGAATATGGCAACAGCCTGGTCTGGAAATTCTTTTAATATGAGTTTTAAAATTTCAAGAACCTGGCTTTCCTCCTGCTGCCTTATGGATGCAAGTATCGTCAGCGGCAGAGATGATCTGCACAGGCCGGCGGCAGATTCTGCTTTTTCAGATCCTGGAGTGTCCGTTTCAATGCAGTCAAATTTTATGTTGGACATGGTCATTGTCCTGGAGCGGGTGAATATTGTTTCATAACGTTGTCTGTCCCTGTCTGAGACAGCCATGACAAGGTCTGGGCCAAGATGATCCCATAAAAATTTTGTTTTTGAATACCTTGCAAAGCTTTTTTCTGACATTCTTGCATTGATAATCATTATTTTTGACTTGTTCTGTTTCAGAAAAAAGAAAAGCGCCGGCCAGATTTCAGTTTCAAGCAACACCATTACGCGGGGCGCAACAGCTTTTATTGTGTTTTCAATTATAAACGGGGCATCAAATGGAAACCATTGTATGCAGATATCAGACCTGCGTTTCCTGATCATGGGCTCAAGGCCTGATTCAAGAATTTCCATGCCCTGTGCAGTTGTTGCTGTAACAAGTATTTTAATTTGCGGGACAGTGCAAAGCTGTTTTATTATACTGACAGCAAGCCATGCCTCTCCGGCAGAGGCAGCCTGAATCCATAAATCAGCGCTGGTATGGTGTGCCCATCCTGTCCTGTATGCAAACCCGGCATCAAGACGCTGGTTTTTCTTCAGAAAAGGCAGGGCAAGTTTCCAGGCAATATTGTAAACTTTTAAAAAATTGAGTATAAAGGCATTCTTTGTCATGGGAACCTATGCTCTCATGTTTTTTAATTATTGACAATACCTTGTGGTATATTAAATAAGGCCTATGGAAAATAAAAAACCGGAACTGGATAAAACCCGCCGCAGAAAAATTATTGCTCAGGTTGCATTGTACTGGCAGCGCCTTGCTGCCGCGGCATTGTGCATGATAGTCGTTGCCTGTGCCAACGGAGCCATGGCACTTCTGGTAAAGCCTGTGATGGATGATATTTTCATAAACCGCAACAGGCATATGCTTGTGGTTATTCCGGCTGTTGCAGTGCTGGTGTTTTTTTTGAAAGGTGCAGGTTCATACGGTTCTGAATACCTTATGAACTATATCGGAGAAAAAATTATAAGGTTTTTCAGGGACTCTTTGTATGAGAAAATTACTGACCTGCCGATTTCCTTTATCCACAGGGAGAAAACAGGCAATCTGATGTCACGCATCACCAATGATGTCAATATTGTCAAGGGAATGGTTTCAACTGCTGTTATCAATGTATTCAGGGATTTTTTCTCTGTTATTGCATTTCTGTTTGTAATTTTTTACCGCGACTGGAAACTTGCTCTCGGCGCATTCATTGTTCTGCCACTGGCTTTTTACCCCATTGTATTGTTTGGCAGGCGTGTCAGAAAATTTTCCACTGGAACCCAGGAAACTTTGGCTGACCTGAATT
>CAYUOB010000079.1:0-3393 GCA_964446145.1 uncultured Desulfobacula sp. | reverse complement strand
TCAGTATATTCAATCTTGAGTAGCTTGAAAAAGAGCGGGTCAGGCGGAAAACACGCCTGCTTTTCAGGCTTGAAATGAAAAAAGTGGTTGCCAAGGCATTGTCATCGCCTGTAATGGAGTTCCTGGGCGGACTCGGCATAGCATTCATTATCTGGTTCGGAGGGCTTCGGGTGATAAACGGCACCTCAACTCCGGGAACGTTTTTTTCATTTCTGACTGCTGTAATGATGCTGTATGATCCTGTGAAAAAACTGTCCAAGATGAATAACACCATACAGGAAGGCGTGGCAGCAGCATCAAGAATATTTGATGTGCTGGAAGAAAAATCCTGTATTACAGAACCGGAGAATCCTGTAATGCTTGAGGGTAAATCATTTGATGTCAGTTTTGAACATGTCTGGTTTACCTATGACCGGGAAAAGGAGCCTGCATTAAAGGATATCAACATCAAGGTCGATCCCGGCGAAGTGCTTGCACTTGTGGGAATGAGTGGAGGCGGAAAAACCAGTCTTGTCAATCTTGTGCCGAGGCTGTATGATGTAACACAGGGCCGGGTTCTTGTCGGGGGTACAGATGTCAGGGATATTTCAATCAGATCATTGCGGGACAATATCTCAATCGTTACCCAGGAACCTGTTCTGTTCAATGAATCTGTAAGGGATAATATCAGGTACGGTAAAATGGATGCCACGGATGCTGAAATAGAAGATGCAGCCAGGGCTGCCTATGCCTATGATTTTATAAAAGGGTTTCCCAATGGTTTTGATACACTTGTGGGAGAACTTGGTTCCAGGCTTTCAGGCGGAGAAAAGCAGCGTATATGCATTGCAAGGGCATTAATCAAGGATGCTCCTGTGCTTATCCTTGATGAAGCAACCTCAGCCCTTGATTCAGCAGCGGAAAAAATTGTGCACAAAGCCCTTGGCAATCTGATGAAGGGCAGGACGACATTTGTGATTGCGCACAGGCTGTCCACAATAGATTATGCCTCCAGAATTGTTGTTCTGAAAAACGGATCCATTGCAGAACAGGGCACACACGGGGAATTGATGGCGGCAAAGGGTGAGTATTTCAAGCTTCAGACAATGCAGAAGGCCCGGCCGGCTGAAGAGAAATTGTTAAAATGATAAAAAGGGACAAAAGGAGAAAACAATGGCTGTTTCAAGGGAATTGCTGGAAATACTGGTATGCCCCAAATGCAAAGGTGAAGTCCATTTGAATGAAAAGGAAGACGGGCTTGTGTGTGAAGCCTGTTCCCTTGTGTATGAAATAAGGGATGATATTCCGATTATGCTGATCAGTGAGGCAAAGCCTCTTTAAAGCCATGAGTGTTCCGAAAATGCCGGATCCGGCCAAACTTGTGATCGGGTGCATAATGAATGACAAAAGCCTTGCCCAAAAGGTTTCCCTGTCTCTGGAAAATGCATTCGGGCCTGTGGACATTATCAGCCGCTGGCTTGATTTTGCCTATACTGATTATTATTACAGGGAAATGGGGGCTCCTTTGTTCAGAAAGGTGTTTGTGTTTAAAAATCTTGTTGAACAGGATGAATTATCGCGGATTAAAGAAAAAACAAATGAGATTGAAGAGGAATTTGCTGAACAGGGAAACCGGTGCGTTAATATTGACCCGGGGTATCTTGTTTCTTCGCGGTTTATACTTGCAACCGGCAAGGAATATTCACACAGGATCTATATAGGGCGCAGAATTTACGCGGACCTTACCCTCATGTATTCAAAGAAAAAAGGTTTTGTTCCTCTGGAATGGACTTATCCTGATTATGCATCGGAAACCATGATATCGTTTTTATCCAAGGTAAGGGACAAATATCTTCTGGATCTCAGACAGACAAAAAGGAAAATAAAATGATAAAAAGCATGACCGCTTTTTCACGGGTCACAGATTCCTGCGACAATATTGCGGTTGACGTTACCATGCGTGCTGTAAATTCAAGGCATCTTGATATTGTGCTGCATTGTCCTGAATCATGTCAGGAATTTGAGGAAAACATCAAAAAAATTGTTTCAGCCTGCCATGCCAGGGGAAGAATTGAAATAAGGCTGTCTGTCAGGGATGAATCAGAAGATCAGGATATGTTTGAAGTTGACATGGCTGCTGCATCGTCATATTTCAGGGCATTGGAAAAAATAAAACATGACCTGCAATTGTCAGGTAACATTCTTGTGTCTGATATCCTGTCAGGAAGAAATATTATTGTGCCGTGCAAGAAAGAAAGCGACCTGACAAGGATATGGGCTGCGGTTGAGCCCTGTATTGAAGCTGCCAGTGCCAGCCTGGATACCATGCGCAAAAGGGAGGGGAAAAATCTTTATGCTGATCTGAGTGCAAGAATGGATTATATTGAAGCAGGTGTGAAGCAGATTGAACATGATGCAGCGGAAATCCCCCGGATTTACAAACAGCGCCTGATGGAAAGGGTTTCATACCTGATTTCGGATGCCCATGATATTGATATGGTGAGAATCAGCCAGGAGGCGGCAATCCTGGCTGATAAAAGTGATGTTTCAGAGGAAATAGTCAGGCTTTACAGTCATATCAGACAGTTCAGGCAAACCCTTGATTCAGAAGAATCCCAGGGCAGGAAACTTAATTTTCTGATTCAGGAATTCAACAGAGAATTTAATACAATAGGATCAAAAGCAGGAAAAGCAGCCCTGTCGCACAGGATAGTCGACTTAAAATCAGAACTTGAAAAGATAAGGGAACAGGTGCAGAATATTGAATAATTCAACATCTTTTAAAGGCAGTCCAATGGAGCAGCTGCTGCTCAATGTAGGGTTTGGAAATACAGTGGTGGCAGACAAGATTGTTGCCATATTGTCTCCCAATTCTTCCCCCATGAAAAGGGTCAAAGATGAAGCAAGGCAGGAAAAACGCCTGGTGGATGTGACCCATGGAAGGAAAACGCGTGCAATAATCATCATGGAAAGCAACCATGTGGTGCTTTCAGCAATACAGGCTGAAACCGTTGCCAACCGTTTTGAAGCTTTGATGAACCCGGAAGAAAAATAATATCATGGCAGGCAAAGGCAGATTATTTGTTATCTCAGCTCCTTCGGGCGCTGGCAAGACAACGCTGGTGAAACGTATATTGAAACGGTTTAACAATCTTTCATACTCAGTATCCCATACCACAAGAAAACCCAGAAAAAATGAAGTTCACGGCCGTGATTATTTTTTTGTCAGTATTGATGAGTTCATGGCGGATATTGAAAAAGGAGACCTGCTGGAATGGGCACTGGTGCACGGCAATTATTACGGCACTTCAAAAACTTTTGTTGAAACCATGCTTGACCGGGGAAAAAGCATTATTCTGGACATTGATGTTCAGGGAGCTGAAAAAATCATGAATTCCGGGCTTGATCCTGTAA
>CAYUOB010000078.1:0-14871 GCA_964446145.1 uncultured Desulfobacula sp. | reverse complement strand
GGAAAATGACGCTTAAATTGAATGAAAAACTGTCTTGACTTTGGGGTCCACTATAATCTTGTCTTTTTCAGAAGCAACAATCCCCAGGGCCTCTCTTCCGCTCAAAGCTGTTTTTACCTCATAGCCAAGGGTCTTAAGCATCTCAGAACAGACTTCTATCACTCCTTTTTCATCATCAACCAAAAGGACTGTTCCCCTGCCGTTGAAAATTTTTTTCTTTACTTCAGGCTCTCTGCCAGATTCTGATCCGGATGGGACAGCAGGAAGAAAAAACATGAAAGAACTGCCATGCCCCTGCTTGCTTTTTACCTTAAAAAATCCCTTGTGGCTCTTGATAATCCCATAGGCAGTGGCAAGGCCAAGCCCTGTTCCCTGCCCTCTTGTTTTTGTGGTAAAAAACGGATCAAAAACACGGTTTATTATGTCCTTGCTTATTCCCACCCCTGTATCAGAGACAGTAATTTTCACGTAAGCACCGGCTTTTTCCGGGCCGAACTCATCCAGAACAACGTTTTCCGAAGCTATTATTATCTTGCCGCCATCAGGCATGGCCTGCCATGCATTGACAAAAAGATTAAGCAGAACCTGTTTGATCTGGCCTTCATCCACCTTTGTTGTCCATAGATTCTTTTCAAGGTATTGCTCTATGGATATATCTTTTTTGGTTCTGCCAAACATTTTTGCAGACATTTTAAGAAGATAGTTCAGGTTCAGCAAAGCTGTTTCCTGACAGGTTTTCTGCACAAACCCCAGGAGTTGTTTGGCCATTTCCGCACCGCTGAACACATATTCATCAATGCTTGACAGGCGTTTGTACTCCGGGCTGTCCTTTTTAAACCCAGCCTTTACAAGAGATGCATAGCCCTGAATACCCATAAGGATATTGTTAAAATCATGGGCAATACCACCTGCAAGAGTCCCTATTGCCTCCATTTTCTGTGCCTGACGCAATTGTTCCTCAAGGTTGATACGCTCTGTAACATCCCTTGCCACAGCATAAACTCCGTTGAATTCATCCTTTGTATCGCTTGCAGGCAGATGCATGGGAGATGCTTTAAGTTCCATAAAAGCAAAGGAGCCATAAGGGTCTCCAGCAGAAGTCCTTTTACATGCCTTTTTAAACCTGAGGTGTATGTCCTGGCCGTCGTTAATTCTGCGTAAGCTTCTGTCAAATGCCATAAGGTCAGCAGCCTGATGCAGATCATCTTCATGAACAATTCGGTCAAACCTGGTACCGATCAGTTCTTTTTCTGAAAAGCCCAGAACTTTTTTGAACTGATGATTGACAAAGACAAACCTTCCCTGATCATCAAGAGTGAAAATCAGATCAGGCGAATTATTCACCATATATTCAAACCTGCGTTCAGAAGCTTCAAGCCTTGCACATACAGCCTGTTTTTCAGAAATGAGTTTTCTCTGGGCAAGGGCATTTTTCACGGTTTTAATGAGATCAGCATATTCAAAGGGTTTTTTAAGATAATCCCATGCTCCCAGTTTCAAAGCCCGGATTGCAGATTCAACTGATGCATATCCTGTGATGATAATGATACCAATATCCTTGTCAATACCGAAAAAATGCTCCATGGCGTCATAGCCGCTGATACCGGGCATGTTGACATCCATCAGCACAAGATCAAATCTATGATGTCTGAAAAGCTCAATTGCAGATTCAGCATCATGGGCACCTGAGGTTAAAAAACCTTCTCTTTCAAGGCACAGCCTAATGTTTTCCACTATTCGTTTTTCATCATCGACAACGAGTAGATGCTCAGGTCTCATATGGTATCCTGCGTGATCTTATGATTTCTTTCATAACAGAGCAGGCCGCATTGCAGACAGCGCCCTGCTTCAGCTTCTGCCTGTTTCAGAATAAACCCGCTTGAAAACTCTTCTCCGGGTTTTTTCACAGGATGCAGCGATTGTATCATGTTTCTTGCGCTTGAGGGAACATCATCCATGACAAAAACATCCTGGATCACAGAATTGTCTGTAATCAGTTTGGAAGGTTCCGGGAATGCAATATCATATATTATATGATGTATTGCAGCAGCAGCTTTTCTGCCGCCATTGATGGCAGCTACCACAGAAGGATATTCACTTGTGGGATCCTGATCAGAAAGCAGGCCAAGCTCTCTGTTTGAATCAGGCTTTTTATGCAGTTCACGGCCTTCCCATGCCATATCACAGGATTCACCCGATTCTGCATTTTCATGGGTGTCGCTGCTACAGGCAGGTATAAAGACAAGCTCAGGAAACCTGCCTGAACCAATCAGCAGGGTATCTGCTTCAACAACATGTTTTTCACCGGTATCAAGGCTGGTATATTCAATACAGACAAGTTTTTCATTCTCACCAGCAACTTTGGTAATTCCTGCATTATGAATGATTTGTACTCCCTTCTGAGTCATTTCTTGCGTTGCAGTTCTGTCAAGGGAAAAATCAGCAGAAGACCTGCGGGAAACAATTATTATATTTTCAGCACCTTTATCCTTTAATATATTGACAGCTTCAGTCAGCATTCTGCCTGAGCCTGCAATCACAATGTTTTTTCCGGTTGATACTTCAATGCTGCTGCTGGTTTTACTTCTCAACAGGTCAATCAGAAGAAAGGCTCCAGGAAAAACATTATCTGCCATGCCGATATCACCCCTTGCAAGCTTTGAGTCCCATCCGCCTGTTGCCGTAAACACTGCATCAAAACCCTGTGCCAGCAGGCTGTCAATTGTAAAATCCCTGCCTGCTCTGGTTTGCGTATGTATATCAACCCCCATCTGCCTTATACCTTCAATGTCCCATTCCAGAATTTCCATGGGCAGCCTTTTACGGTCAATGGCCCTGCGGAGGACTCCGCCCAGAGACTGTGTCGCCTCAAACACACTTGCTTCATGGCCGAGCCTTGCGGAAAAAAAGGCAGCGGACAGCCCTTCCACACCCCCGCCTATAATTGCAATCTTTTTACCGCTTAAGGGCGCTTTATACGGCAGGCTGCGGTCATTTCTGTTCATTTCGTAATCACATACAAACCGCTTCAAATGATTTATGGCAACTGATTCATCCGTTAAAAGTCTTCTGCACCTGGTTTCACATGGAGCAGGACAGATACGTGAAATAACCGTGGGAAAAGGATTTCTTTCCTTTATGACCTGAACGGAAGCAGCATAATCTCCTTCTTTTATCAGACGGATATACTTTTTTATGTCAATACCAGTGGGGCAGGCTCTCTGACATGGAGTCACGCAGTCTTCCACTGTATATTCCCTGATAATCCTGCGTGTTACAGATGTAAGCCGTATAATATGCTTTGGACATGCCCTTTCACAGGCTCCACAGCCGGTACATTTTTCCTGATCAACTTCAGGAAGCCCTTTGCTGCCTATGGACAAAGCTCCGAACATGCATGCCCTGACACAGGTTCCAAGGCCAATGCAGCCTATGCGGCAGGTTTTCATTCCGCCGAAAAGCATGACAGCTGCACGGCAGTCTGTAATACCCATATATTCATAATCCAGATCAGCATCATCATTGCCGTAGTCACAGCCAGGGCTGGCAAACTCAGGCTCACTATCGGAAACAGATACACCCATTATGCCTGCAATGGCAACAGCCACCTCATCACCGGCTGCAACACATGAATTGACACCTGATTCGCCTTTTACAATGGCCTCTGCATTGGCACTGCATCCCGGATACCCGCACCCGCCGCAATTGGCTCCCGGCAGTACCTCTCCTATTGCAACCACCTTTGGATCCTCATACACATAAAATGCCTTTGAAGCAATTGCAAGTACCGCACCCATGGCAATACCAAGTCCGCCCATTATGAGAATAGATTGAAGCATTAACCCTGTCCTTATGAGTCGTATTATTATTTTATTTATATCAGCCACAAAAACCCATTACTGTATAAACACCTGAAAAATGAAAAGTCAATGATATCAATGAAATTTATTTTTTCTTCACATTGACAATAGTATGGCGACAGTGTACTAAGATATTCATTGTCAGGACAAATCGGTGAAATACTTATAGAATCAAACCGGGGAAACCACCATGGAATCTAATATTATAACCATCAATGGAAATGAACTGAAGTTTGAAGCCGGAGAAACCATTCTTGAAGCAGCACAGCGCCATGCAATAGATATTCCTACCCTGTGTCATCTTAAGGGCACCATCCCCACAAGTTCATGCAAAATATGCCTTGTTGAAATCAAAGACCGGACTGATCTTGTTGAATCATGCATCACAAAAGCTGAACCTGGCATGGTTGTTTTTACAGAATCTTCAAAGGTGATCAGAGCACGCCGTGAAAATATAGGCAGACTGCTTGCATCGGGCAATCATAATTGTGCCATAAGGGATTTTGATCCCATGGAATGGACTGATTTTCAGCTCAATGTCCTGAAACATGACGGTAAAGAAGACCTGTGCCCTGCCTGGGGAGACTGCGAACTCCAGGATCTTGCATACAGATATCAGGTTAAAACACGCGGCATTCCGTTAAAGGAATGCCCACATGAAACAGAACGCGCCAACCCGTTCATAATCAGGGACTTTTCTCGCTGTATCCTGTGCGGACGCTGCGTAAAAGCCTGCCGTGAAATTCAGGTGAACAATGCCATTGAATTTGGGATCAGCAAAGACAATCAACCCAAAATCACAGCTAAAAATGACCTTCCTTTGAAAGATTCCGACTGTGTTTTCTGCGGGGAATGCCTGCAGGCATGCCCTGTGGGAGCTCTCATACCTGACAGGCCCTTCAGGGACAGCAGGTTCAAAGACACAAAAAAAATAAGGACAACCTGCTCATTCTGCGGAGTAGGCTGTCAGATCAATATTTTTGTCCAGGACAACAAAATAGTCAAAATCGAAGGGGCTGATACCGATCTTCCCCCCAATCTTGCACGCCTGTGTGTAAAGGGCAGATTCGGATATGAATTTGTCGGCTCTGAAGAGCGCCTGACAAAACCGCTGATCAAAAAGAATGGCAGGCAGGTTGAAGCTTCCTGGGATGAAGCCCTTGACCTTGTGGCAAAAAAATTTACCGACATAAAAAATGAACACGGCTCTGACAGCCTGGCAGTGCTGACTTCCGCCAGAATTACCAATGAAGATAATTATATTGCCCAAAAATTCACCAGAGCGGTTCTGAAAACAAACAATATAGACCATTGCGCCCGGCTGTGACACAGTTCAACCGTAGCCGGTCTGGCTGCAGCATTTGGAAGCGGTGCAATGACAAACACAATTGCAGATATTGAAGATTCTGACCTGATCCTTGTGACAGGATCAAACACAACTGAAAATCACCCAGTGATATCAACCTTTGTCAAACGCGCTGCACTGAAGGGTAAAAAGCTTTATGTGGTTGACCCACGCAGAATCAAGCTCGCCAGTCATGCAGACAAATGGCTGCGCCCTTCTCCCGGAACCGATATCGCGTGGATCAACGGGCTTATGCATGTCATAATCAAAGAAGGCCTGCATGATATCAATTTTATTGAAAAACGCACCGAAAACTTTAATGAACTTAAAAAAACTCTTGAAAAATATACACCAGATTATGTGCAGAAAATCACAGGCATCAATTCAGAAGACATTGTCAGCCTTGCCCGTGAATTTGCCAAAGCCCGCGCTGCTTCCATACTGTACTGCATGGGCATAACCCAGCACACCTGCGGCACCGACAATGTAAAATCCCTTGCCAACCTGTCAATGCTATGCGGCCATCTCGGAAAACCAGGAGGCGGTGTCAATCCCCTGCGCGGCCAGAACAATGTTCAGGGTGCCTGTGACATGGGAGGCCTGCCGAACGTGTTTACCGCATATCAGGCTGTTTCCAGTGATGAAGCAAGACAAAAGTATGAAAAAGCATGGAATACCAGCGCCATACCTGCAAAGCCCGGACTTGCTGTCACGGAAATGATACAAAAGGCATATGAAGGCCAGCTCAAATCCCTGTTTGTAATCGGAGAGAACCCGCTTGTATCCGATCCTGACCTCAATCATGCCAGAAAAGGATTTAAAAATCTTGAATTTCTGGTTGTTCAGGATATCTTTCAGACAGAAACCACAGAACTTGCAGATGTTGTACTGCCTGCTGTATGCTTTGCAGAAAAAGATGGAACCTTTACCAATACAGAGCGCCGGGTTCAAAGGGTGAGAAAAGCTGTTGAGCCTCCCGGAGAAGCAAGACAAGACTGGCAGATAATCTGTGAAATAGCAAAACGCATGGGATATGATATGGATTATGAAAACAGCGAAGCAATCTTCAGGGAAATTGCTGCTGTTACGCCTTCCTATGCAGGCATTACCTGGGAACGGATTGAAAATAAAGGTATTTTCTGGCCCTGCCCCACGCAGGATCATGAAGGCACCCCCATTTTACACACCAGCCGATTTACAAGGGGAAAGGGACTTTTCCATGCAATTGACCACAGGCCTCCTGCTGAGCTTCCTGATGAAGAATATCCATATATATTGACAACAGGAAGGGTATTATATCACTATCACACAGGTACCATGACAATGAAGACAAAAGGCCTGAACACCCTGTCTCCTGAATGTTTTGTCGAAATATCAGCAACCGACGCAGGAAAGCTCGGGCTTGATACAGGATCTGAAGTGGTTGTGGCATCAAGACGCGGCAAAATAAATGCAAAGCTCAGGGTTTCCTCAAAAGCTGTTGCAGGGACAATCTTCATTCCCTTCCACTTTGCTTCTGCGGCTGCCAATGAGCTTACCAATGCCAAACTTGATCCCACTGCCAAGATACCGGAATATAAAGTTTGCGCAATCAGAATAGAACCTGTTCACTCATGAGCCGTATTGTTCAAGTTTGGCCTGTACCTGTCTGAAATCTTCAGGGGGGTCTGCCTCAAAGAACATTTTATGCCCTGAATATGGATGACGGAAGCCAAGCTGCCATGAGTGCAGCATCTGGCGGGGAGCAATTCTGTGATTTCCGCGGTTTTTTCTGTACTGATATACAGGATCTCCCATCAGAGGATGACCAATGGCATAAAAATGCACCCTGATCTGATGGGTTCTTCCTGTTTTTAAAAGAATTTCAACAAGGGCCGCATCTTTAAACTGTTCTTTCACCTTCCACAAGGTTCTTGCATACCGGCCGGTTTCATGGTTAACAGCCATGAGCTTTCTTTTAACAGGATGCCTGCCAATGGGCATTTCAATTTCACCCCCGGACGAGGAAAAACTGCCTGAAACAATGGCAAGGTATTTTTTTTCAACCCGCCTGTATTTAAATTCTTTTTGCAGAAACTCAAGAGCATGGGCTGTCTTTGCCGTAACAATAAGTCCGCTGGTGTCCTTGTCCAGCCTGTGCACAATACCTGAGCGGAATACATCATTACAGGTGGCACGAATCAGAGGGAAATGGGATAAAAGAGCATTGACAAGAGTATCTGAAGTATTGCCCGGGCCAGGATGAACAACCATGCCTGCTTTTTTGTTGACAACTATTATATATTCATCCTCAAAAACAATATCCAGATCAATTTTCTGTGCAGAAATGCGGTCACAGCTTCTTTCCTCCGGTATATTTCCTGTAACAAGATTTCCGGGTTTTACCCTGTAGGACGGTTTTCTGTACTGATTATCCACAAGAATGCGATGATCCTGGATAAAACCTGCTGCGCGGCTCCGGGACAGGTCAGGAGCGCGTTCACATATAACCCGGTCAAGTCTTTTGCCGTTCAGGTCATTGGAAATTTTAATATTTATCTGCATACTAAAAAACCGGCGGAATAATTCAGGTCAAAAAACCTGCGCCGCCGGCTTTTAAAATAGGTTCAATAATTAAAAAACACTGTAATGATGAGGTAAATCAGTTAAAAAGACTCTCTATTTCCTTCATCATGGATTTTTCATCTATATCCTTTGCAGTGGACAGTTCCTGAACAAGTAAGTTCTGAGCTGTGTCAAGGAGCTTGCGCTCACCAAAAGAAAGATCCTTTTCAAGCTTGAGCTGAAAAAGATCTCTGAAAACTTCTGCAACATCATATATTGATCCGGTTTTGATCTTATCCATATATTCCCGGTATCTGCGGTTCCAGGTCTGGTTATCTGCTCCCTGGGCCTTTTCCTGCATGACCTTGTAAACTTCAGGCACCTCAGTTTCCGGAATAACCTCCCTTAAGCCCACTGATTCCACATTGGAAGTTGGAATCATGATCACCATACCGTTTTCCACGATTTTCATCATGTAAAAATTCATGGTATCCCCATTGATTTCCTTGCTTTCAATGGATTCGATGCATCCGACACCATGTGCAGGATAAACCGCCAGATCACCCTTGGAAAATTCTTTTTTGCCGGATTTTACCTTCTGTTGTGTTTTCTTTTTTTTGGAATTTCCACCCATCAGATTGCCCACCTTTATTTTATCAAACAATTAGCCCATTCTCAGGCAGAAAACCACAGTTTAACAATATTGTCAATGAAATTATCCGGCATTATAAAAATTCATGGCAGATGAAGGCCCTTTTTCGATGATCATAATGCATGCATCTGCTGCCATTTCAATGCATTCATCCATAATTGCAGCCTCTTTTGAAGAAAAATTTCCAAGCACATGCTTTGTTACATTTCCTGCATTGCCCGGATGCCCCACCCCTATTCTGATCCGGACAAAATCCCTGCTTCCCAGCAGGTCTATTATGGAACGCACCCCATTATGGCCGCCATGGCCCCGGTTCCTGGCAATTTTTATCCTGCCGGTTTCAAGGTCCATATCATCATGGACAACAATTATATCAGGCACAGCAATTTTATAATATGAAACAAACTGAGATATGGCATTCCCGCTTCTGTTCATATATGTCATGGGTTTTAAAAGAAAAACATCATTTTTCTTTATTTTTGTCTTTACATATTTTGAACTGAACCGGGATCGGTCAATGGAGAGATTAAGGGATGATGCGATGGCATCGACAACGGAAAAACCGATATTATGGCGGGTGCGGGCATAATCCATTCCCGGATTGCCCAGACCCGCTATAAGCTTGAATCCTGAACCAGTCATATGATCAGGATATTATTCTTCTGAAGGAGCAGCTGTCTCTGCAATTTCTTCTTCCAGCTCTTCCTCTTCTTCTTCAGCCTGTTCATCAACAGTAGGAGCAATTACCGTTACCACAGTAAAATTAACCTCATGGGGGATAACAACATCTTCACCAAGGTCAATGTCCTCAACATGAACGGCATCGCCCACTCCAAGATCTGTAATGTCAATGGTAATGGCAGCAGGTTTGTCAGTGGGTTTGCATTGCACATCAAGATCATGGCGGATAATCTGCAAAAGTCCGCCTTCCTTGACGCCCTTGCTTGTGCCAGTGGTTTCCACAGGCACTGTCACTGTAACCTTTTCATCCATATCAATTTCATGCAGGTCAACATGCAGGTATTTAAGGCCGAATGTATCCATCTGCACATCCTTGAGCATGACAATTTTTTCTTTTCCTGAATCACCATCAATTTTAAGATTGAAAAACAGCCCCATTGTACCATGTTTGCGGATCACACGATCAAATTCAGCAGTATCAAGGGCAATCATGCAGGGTTCAGCTTTTGCACCATAGGTAATGGCAGGGATAAAATTGTTTTGTCTCAGTCTTCTGGCAGCGCCTTTGCCGCTTTTTTCTCTTGATTTTGCCGATAATTTAATTAATTCCAAAATTCTTTCCTCCGTATCTGCATGCATTTCCATGCAGAAGACTAATTTATCAATGGTTATACAAACAAAGAGTTGACAGAATCTCCCCGGTAGCTTCGCATAATTGCCTCCCCCACCAGTTTTGATATGGAAAGGGTCTCGATTTTATCGCATTGCAATGCTTTTTCAGATAAAGGGATGGTATCTGTTGCAACAAGGGAACTTAAGGAAGATTCCTCGATCCGGTCAATTGCAGGGCCTGATAATACAGGGTGTGTGCAGTAGGCATGGACAGCGCTGGCTCCCTTTTCCATGATAACACCCGCCGCCTCTGTCAGGGTTCCTGCCGTATCCACCATATCATCTATGACAATGGCGGTCTTATTTTTAACATCGCCGATAATGGCCATGGCCTTTGCCTGGTTCGGAGCACTTCTGCGCTTGTCAACTATGGCAAGATCAGCATTGAGCCTTTTGGCATAGGCCCGTGCCCTTTCAACACCTCCGGCATCCGGTGAAACCACAACCAAGTGCTCAGGATGCCTTGATTTAATATCATCAATTATAACCGGAGCAGCATAGAGATTATCCACAGGACAGTTAAAAAAACCCTGGATCTGGCCTGCATGCAGATCCATTGTAATCACTCTGCCGACCCCTGTCTGTTCCAGAAGGTCTGCAACAAGTTTTGCACTGATGGGAACCCTGGGAGACACTTTCTTGTCCTGGCGCGCATACCCGAAATACGGAATAACAGCAGTAATTCTGCTGGCAGAAGAACGTTTAAAGGCATCAATCAAAAGCAGCAATTCAACAAGATGGTCATTAACCGGTTTGCATGTTGACTGTATAACAAAAATTTCCTGTTTACGGACATTTTCATGGATCTCAACCTGAATTTCTCCATCACTGAAACGATTAACTTTCAGTCTGCCCAGTGGTTTTGCAAGATATTCCGAAATCCTGCCTGCAAGCACAGGGTTGGAATTTCCTGCAAAAATCGATAAGCCGTTCATATCAGAATCTCTTTTTAAAATAAAATATTATACATACATTATAAATAAATGGCTGGGGCGAGAGGATTCGAACCTCTGAATGCAGGGATCAAAACCCTGTGTCTTACCGCTTGACGACGCCCCAGTACATCTCATTCCTTTTCAATTGTCCTGATCAAATGAACAAAGAAATACTTTTTTTCCTGTACCATCCCACTGCCCTGAAATTTTTTCAAACCCCGTTTCAGCATTGGAACGGTCAGAAAAAAGAGCAAATAAAGAGGCTCCGCTTCCGGTCATAAATACTTTGCGGCCAAGCACTCTTTCCATTTGTTCCTTTGTCTGCCTTATCTCAGGATACAGGCTGCACGCAGATTCTTCAAGATCATTGTGCGCAAGGTTTTTCACGTCTGTTTCCTGCCCCCGCAGCGACACATTTAAACCAGTATTCTTATAATATTTATGGTTTAATGTCAATCTATAATCCATATTTTTATATACTTCTGCAGTGCAGGCAGAGATGCCGGGATCACACAAAACAATAAAATACGGCTTGAGCCTGGGTATTTTTTCAAGTTTTTCACCCACTCCGGTTGCAATGGCAGGAGACTCAAAAAGAAAAAACGGGACATCAGCCCCCAGCTTCAGGCCAAGGTTCATCAGTTCCCGCCTTGAAAAAGGATAATTGAATTTACGGTTGAGGCAGGCAAGCACTGAGGCAGCATTGCTGCTGCCACCACCCAGACCGCCGCCCGGAGGGATTCTTTTAACAATGGTTATTGCAACGCCGTTTCCTTTGTCAGGATCCATTGAGGGCAATGACCGGTAAAACAGATCAGCCGCTTTATATGCAAGATTTGATTCGTCTTCAGGCACATCAGGATGATCGCAGGCAATTGATATGCCGTTTCCGCCGTAGTCGATGAAAATATCATCACACAGACTGATCCGGGTCATGAGAGAGTAAAGATTGTGAAACCCGTCATCCCGTCTTGAGGTGACATACAGAAAAACATTGATTTTTGCGTGGGATAAAATTCTTTCTTTCAACCTTTTGCCTCTACAAATGCAAGCCTGATCTCCGTAAGCAGGGCCGTAAGAAGATTTTTCTCTTCATCGGTCAGGTTGCCGCGGGTCTTTTCCTCCAGCATGGCAATCATATCAATGGTATGCTGCGCAAGAACAAGATCAACACTTTTCCGTCCGGTTGAAGGATCCTCAACCTTCCCCAATTGAACAAGGCCGGATGAATACAAAGACATGATAAAACCTGAAAAATCGATCCTGGGCATGGGGTCTTTTGTTCCGGTTGTGGCACCGGCACCATCTTTCATTATAAAACCGTTTCCTTCAGCCATATGCTTTCTCTCCTTGAAAATTAGCCTCATCCTTTATCAGAACCCATTGCACATCAAACATATTTTTTGTTATTGATGCAATGTAATTATCAAATCTGAAATTTTCAACCTGATATTTTTTATTTCCGTATAAAACCGTTAAATTGTTTTCATCTGCAACCTGAATTATTCTGGCACGGGAAAGCCCTTTCAGGCCATCTCCTGTTTTTTTCAATACAGCTTCCTTGGCAGTGAATACTCTGAAAAAAATATCCTTTTTATTAAAACCGGAAAACAGCAGCTTTTCATCATGGCCCACTATTTTTCCGAACAAGGCTGAACAGACCGGTTTTACCTGCTCTATATCAATTCCAACCGGCACAGGCGCAACAATACCTGCCACAAAACCGGGCTTATGGCTCACAGACCAGAAAATACCGCCGGACGGCACAGGCACCCCTGAAGCATTTTTTTTAAAACTGAAATCTGAAATCTGTGATCTATCCGCTGAAACCCGGGCACTTTCTCTGGCAACCATGCTCAGTGCCCGGGTTTTATCTTTGCCTGCCAGCATCCTGATCTTGTCCGGCACCTTCAATACCACAGGATACAGAATAATTGTCACCCTTCCTCTTTTTCCAGCCTTATGATAACATCTGCCACAGTGGCTCCCATGCCTTCTTCATGAACAATAAGAGGATTTATATCCAGCTCCTTTATCATGGGGTAATCATCTGCAAGGGCTTTCAGGGAAACAATGTGTTTTTCCACAGCCTCAATATCAGAAGGTTTTTCTCCCCGCAGTCCTTTCAGAATAGGATACCCCTTGATGGATTTGATCATTCGTCTTGCAACATTTCTGCCCATGGGCGACAGCCTGAAAACAACATCCTTATAGACTTCAACAAAAATTCCGCCCAACCCGAACATAACAGCATGACCAAAAACAGGATCCTTTGAAAGCCCCAGTATAACCTCCCTGCCCTTTGGAGCAAATTTCTGAACCAGCACGCCTTCAACATCTGCATCAGGGTTATGGGTACGGGCATTTTCCATGATGGTTTCAAATGCGGTTTTTACGCCTTTATCATCCTTGAGTCCTATTATCACACCTCCTGCATCGCTTTTATGCAGTATGTCGGCAGATGCGATTTTCATTACAACAGGATAACCGATTTCCGCTGCAATTTCACATGCCTGTTCCCTGGTTTTTGCCAATTTCATGGGAAGAACCTGAAACCCGTAGCATTCAAGGAGTCTGCTGCCTTCAAGCTCGCCTAAAATAGTCTTTCCTGAATCCAGATGTTCTTCAATTATCCTGCCTGCTTTTTGTGTGTCATAGCTTAGGTCAAACTGAGGCAGGATTCTCCTGAACAGCCATTTTACCCCGTTTCTGAGCGCACCCAGAGACCTTGCAGCACTTTCGGGAAACTGATAGACAGGTATTTTATGCTCCTGAAGCAGCTTGACTCCATCCGACACATCAACGATTCCCATGAAAGCGCACACAATGGGTTTTATGGAATTTTCCGCAATATTTACAATGGCCCTTGCAGTGCCGATTGCATCGGTCATGGATTGCGGAGTTAAAATAATCAATACCGCATCAACTCCGTGATCGCTTAACACTGTTGCCAGGGTTTTTTCATACCTGTCCCTTGCCGCATCTCCTATAACATCCACAGGGTTGTGAAAATTTGCAGTCGCAGGAAGATATTTTTTCAGTTCCCTCACGGTCTCATCTGAAAATTTTGCCAGTTTAAGCCCTGACTGCTCTGTCATATCAGTTGCAATGATCCCGGGGCCGCCTGCATTGGTGATAATTGCTATTCTGTCGCCTGTGGGATACTTGTTCGCAGCAAATGCCTGGGCATAGTCAAACAATTGATTGACCGTAGCACACCTTAAAATCCCGGACATGGAAAAAATTGCATCATAAAGGGCATCAGAGCCTGCAAGAGCCCCTGTATGGGAAGCAGCTGCCTTTGCACCGGCATCGGATGAGCCTGATTTTATTGCAATAACATGGGTTGGGTTTGTGCCGGATGTCATCTGCCTTACTTCAGAAATAAACTGCTCTGCGCTCCTTGACAATTCTTCCATATAAATCATCACAACATCTGTATCAGGGTCATTATGATAATAACGCAGCAGGTCCAGTTCATCCACATCAGCCTTGTTGCCTATGGAAATAAATTTTGAAAATCCGAACCCCTTGTCTGCAGCATAATCAAGCACAGCAGTACACAGGGCCCCGCTTTGGGAGATAAAGGAAACATTGCCGGGTGTTGGCATCCTTGCTGAGAAACTCGCATTAAGCGACACCTTTGGCGAAGGATTGATAACACCAAGACAATTCGGGCCAACAAGCCTTACACTGGCTGCTGAACACAGGGACTGGATCTGTTTTTCGATTATGGCTCCTTTGCCGCCCACTTCCTTGAAACCTGCTGACACAATTACAATACCCTTGACTCCCTTTGCAATACAGTCTTTTACAGCCTGAAGCGCAGGCTCCGGGGGAAGGATTATCATGGCAAGGTCAATGGGATCTGGTATTGTTGAAATACTGGTATAGCATTTTACGCTTAAAATGGATTTGGCCTTTGGATTTACAGGATAAAGAGTGCCCGTAAAACCGCCTGATAAAATATTGGCAAAAATATCATGCCCCACTTTTCCCTTTCTGGTTGATGCTCCTATGACCGCTATGGTTTCAGGGGCAAATATCGCGTCAAGTCTGTCCATAGTTTACGCCTCCTTTGATTTACATGCGATTTTACCCTGTTTCAGCCGATAAAACAATTGAATTTAATCCCAAAACAAGCGTGAAATAAGTAATAAAAAATAAAAAAAAAGCTCGAAA
>CAYUOB010000077.1:0-15045 GCA_964446145.1 uncultured Desulfobacula sp. | reverse complement strand
TCAAAGTAAAAAAAGATGACAAAGTTGCTGCCAAACAATTGCTTGTGGTTATTGAATAAGCCCTTATTTTCTCCACTTTAGCCTTTCCCCCGGGCAGGTAGTTATCTGCCCGGCATTTTCCGCCATTGTTCATCATTTCAGAGTGTTTCATATACTAAAACACTGTTCTGACATTCATTAAAAATGGAATAATTCCCTGAATTTGTCAAGCTATTTTTCAGCTATATTTTAACTTTTTTCTTGACAAGTTTATCAAATTTGAGATTATATTGCAATCATGATATGAAACAATGTTTTGAAATACAAAACAAAACATATGAAAAATGAATTTTAAAACCAAAGAGATGAGCCTTAAACAGGCCATAGGCAAATTCGTCAGACCCAATGACCATATTTCCATTGGAGGATTCACGGTGAACCGCAACCCAATGGCGGCTGTTCATGAAATCATCCGCCAGGAAATACAGGGCCTTCATGTATATGCCCATTCCAACGGCCAGGGGCTTGATGAACTTGTGGGGGCTGGCTGCGTTTCAAGCCTGGAAATCGCCTATGCCGGAAACGGCAGATTTGCTCCCACCTGCATCTGTTTCAGGCGGCATGTGCTTGAAAAAAAAATTATTGTGGAAGATTATACAAACTTTCAGATGGCTCTGCGGTTTCTGGCAGGCGCCATGGGTGTCCCCTTTCTTCCCACCATGTCTTCCCTTGGAACTGATATAATTGCCAAATGGGGATTTGACACAGAAATGAGGCAGAAAAATAAAAAAATCAGCGCCAAAAAACTTGTTGTTGTGGAAAACCCCTTTTCAAGGAATGAAACTCCTGAAAAACTCGTGCTGGTTCCCGCAATACAGCCTGATGTCACACTGATCCATGTCCAGCAGGCAGATGTCACAGGCACATGCAGAATCAGCGGGCTCACATTTTCAGATGTGGATCAGGCAAAAGCCTCCCGTCATGTCATTGTGACCTGTGACGAGCTTGTAGACTCTGGAACACTTAATTATGACCCACAATGCAACCAGCTTCCTTCTTTCTGTGTGGATGCAGTTGTTCATGTGCCCTTTGGTGCATATCCCACGGCATGTTTCGGGCTTTATGACTATGATGCGCAATTTTTAAACCTGTATCGTGAAACAGCAAAAACAGATAAAAAATTCACAGATTATATCAACACATATATTAAGGGCACACAAAATCACGGACAATTTCTGAAAAAGGCTTGCGGCAGCCGCCTTGAAACAATAAAAGCTGATCCTGAAAAAGGATATTCCACCAGGATGAAAAGAACACAATGAAATATTCTTCAAAGGAAATCATGGTCATTGCAGCAGCACGCAGGATAAAAAACCATGATATTGTATTCTGCGGCACAGGGATATCCATGGTTGCAGCAGTTGCAGCCAAACATATCCACGCTCCTGAAAGCATGATCTTTTTTGAAACAGGAGCAATTGACTCAAAGCTTGAAAACCTGCCTCTGGCTGTTTCCGATTCCAGGGTAATGTACAGGGCACAGGCTTTCTGCTCTCTCATTGAATCCTTTTCCTTCATGCAGAACCGTAAAACAGGAACAAATATTGTGGGAATCATAGGGGCTGCCCAGATTGACCCTTTTGGGAATCTCAATTCGACCATGACAGGAGATGCACTAAATCCTGAAGCAAGATTCCCCGGCAGCGGAGGCGCATGTGATGTGGCTTCATTTGTGGACAGGACATTGATCTTCATGAAACTTGAAAAACGTAAATTTGTTCCTGTCCTGCCCTATATTACAAGCCCGGGATGGCTCAATGGCCATGATTCAAGAAAAAAAGCAGGCCTGCCTGCAAACGGGCCTTCCACTGTTATCACAGACATGGGTATCATGGGTTTTGACCCAATATCAAAACGCATGATTCTAAAAGAATTTTATCCTGGCATCGAACCTGAAAGGATACAGAAAAATTCAGGCTTTGACATTGATATATCAGCTGCTGAGGAAACCATTCCGCCTGAAAAGGAAGAACTTGAAATTTTAAGAAAAAAAACTGATCCTGACAGGCTGATCATCAATTAAAGGAAAATTTTATGAATCCTCCTCCCAAAAAACCCAATTCAATAGAAAAGGCTCTTGATATAATGCTTAAATTTCAGGATATCAAGCCTTCCTGGGGGATAAGGGAATTGAGCCATGAGCTTGGATTCAGCCCGGCAACAGTACAAAGAATCCTGCAGATTTTAAAATCATATGAATTTGTAAGGCAGGATCCGGAAACACGGCAATATTATATCGGCAATATTTTTTACAAATTCCTGGAAAACCTGAATTCTTCCAACAATCTTGCCCGCACCGGGCGTAGGCACATGGAGGATCTTGCCTGTGCAACCCTTGAAACTGTTCACCTCAATATTATTGAAGCAAGCGTACGCATCTGCATTGACTGCATTGAATCCACCAGGGTGCTCAAGGCAGGCATGCCCATAGGCAATCAGTCTCCCCTTTATGCCGGAGCATCTGCCAAATGCCTGCTTGCTTTTTCAGATGACCGGTTCAGGGATAATTATTTTAAAACCGTCAAAATCAAGCCGGTAACGGAAAATACCATTACCAGCATGGATATGCTCCTTGCTGAGCTGGACCGGATAAAACAACAGGGCTATGCCCTGAGCCTGGGGGAAAGAACCCCGGGGCTCGGATCAGTAAGCGCCCCTGTTTTTAACTATAGAAGACAGATTCTTGCAAGCCTGAGCCTTGCCATACCTGAAATCAGGTTCAGGCAAAAGGATCATCTTTCAGAGTGTATCAACATACTGACCAGGGCGGCCGATTCATTTTCAAAGGCAATGGGATTGGACGCCGGCAACTTTTAACCTTTTAGGAGGCACAATGGACTTTCAATTGTCAAAGGAGCTTCAGATGCTCCAGAAAGAAATCAGAAATTTTGCAAAAAAACAGATCGAGCCCTATGCAGATGAATGGGATGAAAAACATTACCTGCCCGTTGACGAGGTAATGAGACCCCTTGGGGAACTGGGTTTTTTCGGAACAGTTATCCCTGAAGAATACGGAGGGGAAGACATGGGATTCCTGGCAGCCATGATAGTGACAGAGGAGCTGGCAAGGGTTTCCTCTTCCCTGAGGGTTCAGGTAAACATGCAGGTTTTAGGTTGTGCCTACACCATTTTCAGGTATGGCAATGAGGAAATAAAAAAGAAATACATTGAAAAACTGTGTACTGCCGAATACATAGGCGGGTTCGGAATAACCGAGCCAGATGCAGGCTCAGATGTCATGGCCATGTCAACAACTGCGGAAGATAAGGGTGATCACTGGCTTTTAAATGGTTCCAAAACCTGGATTTCCAATGCCCATGTGGCAGATGTCCTTATCTGCTACGCCTACACGGACAAAGCAGCAGGGTCCAAAGGGCTTTCAGCCTTTGTAATTGAACCTAAAAATTTTGCAGGCATTAAAACATCAGGCCTGGATAAACTTGGCTCACACTCTTCTCCCACCGGCGAAGTATTTCTTGACAATGTAAAAGTTCCCAAGGAAAACATCCTTGGCAAGCCAGGAGACGGTGCAAAAATTGTATTTTCATCCCTGAACCAGACAAGGCTGTCCGCTGCTGCAGGAGGAGTTGGCCTTGCACAGGCATGCCTTGATGTGGCAACAAAATACTGCAATGAAAGAAAGCAGTTCGGCAAAAAAATCGGCGAATTCCAGATGAATCAGGACATGATCGCCCAGATGACTGCTGAAATTGAAGCTGCACGCCTTGTAACCTACAAAGCTGCATGGGCAAAAGATCAGGGCAAACTCAACAACGGGCTTGATGTTGCCATGGCAAAATATCTTGCAGGCGAAGCTGCAAACAAGGCTGCAAATTATGCCATGAGGATCCTGGGCGCCTATGGATACTCAACAGAATATCCTGTTGCAAGATACTATAGAGATGCTCCCACATATACAATGGTTGAAGGTTCAGCCAATATCTGCAAATGGATTATTGCCCTGGATCAGCTTGGATTCAGAAAAGCCAACAGATAACAATACAAATTGGGCTGCATGGCAGATGCCTGCGGCCCATACCTGCAAACCTGAAAGGAGAGAATCTGATGGACAGGGATGAACTGATAAAAAAAACCGGCAAAACAGCAAAATTATATTTTTCCACTGTAAAAGAAGAAGAAAAACCCTATAACCTGTGGAAATATTTTGACAAAGACCTTGCAAAAGACATGTCTCTTTATATCACAGGCCAGATGTATGCAAGAGAAAAAATACCGCATACCACAAGACAGCTCATAACCATTGCCGCCCTTACAGTGCTTTCAAAACCGGAAGAGCTTAAGCTTCATATCCATGCAGCACTCAATGTGGGCTGTACAAAGGAACAGATTGCAGAGGTGATTTTCCAGACAAGCATTTATGGGGGAGTACCTGCTTCCAATACTGCGCTTTCAGCGCTGAAACAGGTTCTGGAAGAACGGTCATCAGAATAAAACGGAATCTCAACTTTTACCCTGGTCCATGCATCCTGTACGCTTTCAAACATGATCCTGCCATTGTGAAGTTCAATAATCTCCTTTGCAATGGCAAGGCCAAGGCCCGTACCCCCATGGTGCAGTGACCGCGACTGTTCCACCCTGAAAAATTGATGAAAAACCCTGTCAATATATTTTGCAGGAACACCTTCTCCCTGGTTTGCAATTTTTATATCCACCATGCTGCCGGACACCTGTGCTGAAATTCTGACTTTCCCGCCTTTTATATGATATTTCAATGCATTATCCAGCAGGTTTGAAAATGCCCGGGTCAGTTTTTCATATTCTCCACAGACAATCAGGCCCTTTTCAATACCTGCTTCCATGCTTATCTCCCATGAATCGGCAAAAATCGCATAATCATTTACCAACGAACCGAGAACAAGGCTCAGATCAACTTTCTCCACCTCAAGTGTCTGTTCCATTTCCAGTGATGAAAGATCAAGCAGGTTCTTCACAAGCCTTTCCATTCTCAATACCTGGTCTGTCAGCCATGAGATATTTCTGGTATCATGCATGGAAATCATGGGTGCGTCTGGCCGGCCAATATCCTCCAGTGCAAGGCGCATCATGGTAAGAGGTGTTTTAAGTTCATGCGATGCATCTGCCAGGAGCTGTTTCTGGCGCATGAAAGCATGTTCAAGACGCTCAAAAACCTGATTCAGGCTGCAGGCAAGGGTGTTGAACTCATCACCATCGCCCTTAACGGGAATTCTGCGGTCAAGGTGCTTTTCCGTAATATCCCTTGCCATGTCATTCATTTTCTTTACCGGCCTCAGAATAATTCCTGCCACAAAATAGCTCAACCCCATCAGCACAAGCACAGAAAAAACAAGGCCTGCTGCAAGGCCCACAAATACATCCCATAATTCCTCCGCAAGCTTTTCCATGGGCCTGCCTGCACATATGCGGAATTTTTTTCCTCCTGAATCCATAAAAAACTTTTTTACACGAAATGTTACCTTCCCTGCTCCGGCCCGGATCTGGCCGGTTGTATCTTCAGGTATGCTTATTTTCATGGTAAGTCCCGGGCCTGCATCAGGTTCCTTTATATGAATCTTTCCGGCCAGTTGCGACTGATAAACCAGCATACCTGTATCCTGGCGGTAAATCTTAATCCAATAATGATTATCAACAGTATAACCGCCGGAAAACCTGCCTGATCCGGTATCGCCTGTGCCCGGCCTTAAAACAGCCATATCAAGGGCTGTACGCGCAGCTGTTTCAAGATCTGAATCCATGATACGGAAAGGCTGTTCCATCATTTCCCACAATATAACACTTGAAAACACAAGGCTTGACACAAAACCTGCTGCAGTTATCAGTAATGCTATTTTTCCGCGTATGGTCATCAGGGTTCATCCTTTATTATATATCCCACGCCCCGCAGGGTGCGGATAATTCCCTTTTGTCCTGTATCTCCTATTTTGCGCCTCAGGTTCTTGATATGCACATCCATGAAATTCGACATGCTGAAAGGATCAAAACTGTCCCCCCACACATGTTCGGCAAGGTTAAATCTGGATACTGCCCTGTTTTTATTGTACAAAAGAAATTCCAGGATCGAAAATTCCCTGGCTGTCAATGCAATTGAATGCCCGCCCCTTGTCACCTCACGGGTTCCGGAATCAAGCTTGAGATCCTTGACTTCCATAACAGGATCTGCCATGGTTGCAGACCGCCTCAGCAGAGCGCGTACCCGTGCCATAAGCTCATCAAGGGAAAAGGGTTTGGCAAGATAATCATCCGCACCCAGGTCAAGCCCGCGTATCTTGTCATCAGTCTTTACCCTTGCAGTCAGCATGAGAACAGGGGTTGATATGCCTGATTTCCTTATTTCCTGCAGTACAGACAATCCATCCCTTTCAGGAAGCATTATATCAAGAATAATAAGATCAAAATCCGTATCAAACAGCCTGGTCAATGCCTTTTCCCCGTCCATTGCTGTTTCCACAATATAGCGCCGGGTTTCAAAACTGTGCCTGAGCTGCTCAAGCAGATCCTGCTCATCATCCACAATCAGTATTTTCATTTGGCCACCATAGTATATTTACCTTAGAGCACAATAGGCCACGTGGTTTTTTTTTGTCAATTCCAGGCCAAATCATGCACCATGTATTGCCTGTTTTTATTTTTTTGTCAGTAATTGTTCTTAAGCCTGATTTTTGCTTGACACCCCTTGGTAATATTGATATAAGTCCTCTTGTTTTTCGGGCGATTAACTCAGCTGGGAGAGTGCAACCCTTACAAGGTTGAAGTCGCAGGTTCGATCCCTGCATCGCCCACCATAAAAACACTCAGGGGGTGTAGTTCAGTTTGGTTAGAACGCTTGCCTGTCACGCAAGAGGCCGCGAGTTCGAGTCTCGTCACTCCCGCCACAATGAACTGAAAGGGAACCTGAAAAATCAGGTTCCCTTTTTTAATGTTCTGCTAGTTATCAGCCAATTGGGATTGGCCTCTGAATCATGCCATGTTTTCAATTTCTCTTATTATGGCATCTGTCATGGCCTTTGTTCCCACAGGAGTTGAACCGCTGCTCTTGTCTGTTATGAGGTCTGCAGTCAGAATGCCCTTTTCAAGCACTGACGAAACAGCTTTTTCAATTGAATTTGCAGGCACTGTCAGATCAAAACCATAATTTAACATCATTGCAGCGGACAAAATCTGTGCAATGGGATTGGCAATACCCTTCCCGGCAATATCAGGCGCAGAGCCGCCGGCAGGTTCATACAGACCGAATTTTTTTTCATTCAGGCTTGCAGAGGCCAAAAGCCCCATTGAGCCTGTAATCATTGCACATTCATCGGAAATAATGTCTCCGAACATATTGCCGCATAAAAGCACATCAAAATGATGAGGGTTTCTTATGAGCTGCATTGTGGCATTGTCAATATAGACATGTTCAAGTTCAATATCTGCAAATTCTTCTGCAACACTGGTGACTGTCTGCCTCCATAACACCATGGAAGAAAGCACATTTGCTTTGTCAACCGATGTTACGGTTCCCTTTCTTTTACCTGCAGCTTCAAAGGCAATTCTTGCAATTCTTTCAATCTCATATCTTTTATATTCCATCGTGTCAAAAGCACGTTCATCAGGCCCTGATCCTTCCCTGCCCTTGGGCTCTCCAAAATATATTCCCCCTGTCAGTTCCCTTACGCAAAGAACATCAAATCCCTTATCCACTATTTCCGGCTTAAGGGGAGAAGCACTTGCAAGCTTGGGAAATATCTTGGCAGGCCTTAAATTGCAATAAAGCCCAAAATATTTTCTCAAAGGAAGAAGAGCACCGCGTTCAGGCTGTTCATCGGGCGGCAGGTTCTCCCATTTAGGCCCCCCCACAGAACCAAATAAAACTGCATCACTTTGTCTGCATAAATTCAGCGTTGATTCGGGCAGGGCCTTGCCCTGGCTGTCTATGGCAGCTCCTCCCACATCAGCCCATTCATATTCCAGATCCAGGCCGTGGACAGATGCTGTTCTTTTGAGTACCCTCACTGCCTGTTCCATTACTTCAGGCCCGATCCCATCGCCGGGCAATACTGCGATTTTTTTCAATCTATTGATCTCCTGTACTAAATATTTATCCAAATCAAGCTGATTTTATAATATTTGTCATAATATGCAATAATTAATTTAATTATTATAAAGAAAGTTTAATTATACTGGAACAATTCAGTCGGAAACAATATCATGAACCAGCAATAAAGACGATTTTTTATATTGGTTAACAGAAAAAATGGCGAGAAACCGGGACAGACAGGATCGCTGTCCCGGCAATGTTTGATTTTCAGACTTTTATCACTCTTTTTGCAGAAAGACCTTTTTCATTTTCCTCAATTTCAAATTGCACCCGCTCTCCTTCTGAAAGTGTTTTGAATCCAGGCATTTCAATGGCTGAAAAGTGAACAAACACATCTTCGCCGTTTTCCTGCTCAATAAACCCAAATCCTTTCTTTGAATTAAACCATTTGATTGTTCCTTCCACCAAAATTTTTCCTCCTTGACTTAGTATTAAACCACCATACCTATGAAAATTTTGCTCTGGAAACACTTCCAAGCAGAGCAACACTCCAAGCTCCGGATTATCGTAATAATGGATTATTACGTCATTTTAAAAAATGCAAGAAAAAAAAGGGGGCGATTAAAAAATCGCCCCCGTCTTTTTATTGATTCAAGTTAAAAAGTTTTACTTACTTTCTGTTTCCATACTCAGCATAGGTCATTGCCGCAAGCCTGTAAACAAGATGAGCCATTTTTGAAAAAGGCAAAAATGCAAACAGGTTGAAAATAGCTATCAGATGCAGAAAATAAAAGAAATTGGCTGTATATGCCATATGGGCAAGCCTTGCCATTTCAGTGAGCATACCTGTAAGCCCAAGGGCAAAAACTACACCAAGAATGAACCAGTCTTTATATGAAGTAACCTGATCATCTTTTTTGTCCAGCCTGTTCTTGATCATGAGAGCACTGCCTATGACAAGGGCAACACCTGAAATATTGGCAAGCCATTTCACAGGATTAAGCTGTGAATACGGGCCTGGTGATTTTGCAATATAAAGCATGATAAAACCTATGCCGGTCACAATGAAAAGCCCTATAAATGAATACAGCACCATCATATGAGGAGTGGCTCTGTCCTTGTTGGACTCACATTCATTGAATTTATCATGCCTGAGTACCACAGGCACCACCTTGATCAAAGCCTGGAAAAGGGCCTTGTAATCAAGGGATTTTTTATCAGTTTTTCCCTCAAGCACTGCATTTTCATGAATATCATTCAGAAAATTTTTAAGGCTGAGAAAAAATATCACAACCACAGCAGTTGCAATGGGCACAAATGTCAGATCCACAAACCATGTGGAGAAAAAATCCGCCTGTGCAATAACATGCTCAGCACCTTCATGTACGTGCGACCATGATACTCCAAATACATTGAATATTTTGGTCATGGTTTCCTTGCCATAAACGGTAATGATTGACAGAATTGCAAACCATATGGCAGGGATACCCAGAAGCAACGGCAGTTTTTTGGGATCGTTGACTGCATTTGCCAATGCCTTTGGCCTTGCATATTCTGAAATGGCAATGGATCTTACAGCTGACAGAACATCTCCCGGAGCAGCGCCTCTGGGGCAAAGATCCGAGCAGTCACCACATTGATGGCACAGCCAGATATCACCGTTTTTCACAAGCTTGTCTTTAAGGCCCCAGGAAGCTGCAATCATTTCCTTTCTGGGGAAAGGGCTATCTTCAGGAGCAATGGGGCAGGCAACCGAACAGGTGGCGCATTGAAAGCATTTTTTTAAGGTTTCGCCGCCAAACCCTTTTACCTGAGCAATAAAGTCAAGATCAGGTTGAACAAGATATTTTTCAGTCATATTTACATACCTCCTAAACTATTTTCTTAAAAATAGTTCTGATTAGAATCCTTTAAACGGATTCGGGCCAAGGTCTTCAACTTCTTCGACAAAGGCATTGATTATTTCGGGAAGTTTGTCATATTCATCAATGGCAATCTCTGCAAAGGCCACACGTTCCTCCTCAAGCGCAAGACTTGAAAGAGCATCACCAATTTTCTTGACTCTGACCTCTGCAAGTTCCGAACCTTTGACAAAATGGCACTGATAATCATCTCCATGCTTACACCCGATCAGAATAACACCGTCCATGCCCTGGGCAAGTGCATCCTTGATCCAGATCGTATTAACGGAACCAAGGCATCTTACAGGAATAAACCTGACATTGGGTGAATAATCCATTCTGTTCATCCCCACCATGTCAAGGGCGGGGAAGGCGTCATTTTCACAGATAAGAGCAAGGAATCTGAACGGAGGCTCATCATAGTCATCTTCAGAGGGTACTCCAACTGCCTTGACCTGGGACCCTATGGAATCGATACTGTAATCTGCAAAAGAGATAATTCTTTCAGGGCATGCACCCATACAGGTTCCGCACCTGCGGCATCTTGTGGGATTGGCCTTTGGAGTTCCTTTCTCATCATCATCAAGTGCACCAAAAGGACACTCAACTGTACAGCGTTTACACTGGGTACATCTCTGGAAGAAAAATTCAGGATATGTCATATCTCCTGATCTTGGATGTACAGCCATGCCCCTGTTGGCGCTTTCAATACACTGAATCGCCTTGAGAGCAGCACCTGCTGCATCTTCAATTGACTCTTCAATTGTCATGGAACGCCTGATCGCGCCTGCAGCATAAATACCTGTTCTCTGGGTTTCATATGGGAAACAGATGTAATTGGAGTCTGCATACTGGCCAAAAATTTCATTATCCCTGAATCCAGGGCCCTGACGATATGCAAGATTGATAACAGGATCATCCTTGGTTACAGGTACCATTCCTGCCGCCACAACAACCATGTCTGCCTTGATGGCAAGATTTTCGCCAAGGAGAGTATTTTCAGCGGTAACTGCAAGTCCATTACCCTGCTGTTCAACCTTTGTTACAGCACCTTTGGTCATGAAAACACCGTCATCCTGCTGCATGCTTTTGTAAAAATACTCCTGCAGGCCCGGAGTTCTCATGTGCTGATAAATAATATAGGCTTTACCGTCTGCATAATCTTCCCTTACATAACGGGCCTGTTTCAGGGCAACCTGGCTTGTGACAGAACCTGTATACTCAAAATCAGCATCATCTTCATCTTTTCCCGGAGACTGGATAAACACAACATTCTTAGCTTCTTTGCCGTCAGACGGCCTTACAATCTTGCCTTTTGCTGCAATTTTCTCAAACTCATCATTTGTAACCACATCGGGAAGATCAATGCCAAGATGAGCATATTCTTCGCCTTCAAGCGTATCAGGGCGCCATCCTGCGGCAAGCACCACAGCGCCGTATAATTCACCGTCAGGATCCAGTTGAAGGATGTCTTCTTTGCCTTTATTGTATTCAAGATATTTCTCATGCTGTGCTTCAGCATCAAGTTCCTTGCCGTTTTCATCCACCAGCATTTCTTCGGGTAAAGGAAAGGGTACGTCAAAAGGAATCTTTTCACCGGGTTTTTTGAAGGTTACCGTAAATTCACCTGGCTGGCCTGCAATACGGGCAACCTCAGTTCCGGTTTTGACATCAATATTGGAAAAGCTTTCAATTTCTGCAATCAGGTCATTGACCACAGGGGTCTGAAGGCTTTCAAAGGGTTCTGAAACCGGCATCTGATTTCTTAATTTTGCAGCATACCCGCCAAGCTTGTCCGTTTTTTCAACAATGGTGACTTCATATCCTGCCTTTGCAGCATCAAGGGCAGCTGACATGCCTGTAACCCCGCCTCCCAGAACCAGAATTTTCTTGGAAAATGTTTCTGTCTTATAGGGTTCCGGCAATTTGACCTTTTCAACTCTGATCATACCCATCTTGATATAATCTTCAGCCTTCATCTGAACAGGATCAAAATGTTCCTCATCATCTTTCTGATCCTCTGTCAGCATGGGGTAGGTTTCCCTCGGATGTGGCCATACAACGCCTTCTCTCAAGTTCACCCTCTCGACAATGCAGCCTTCAAAATCAAATACATCAAAATTGACGCGCCTTGAACAGGCAGCAATAACCATTGCATTTACTTTTCCGTCATCAATATCCTTTTGAATCAGCTCAACACCTTCCTTGCTGCAAAGAAATGGATGGCAGGTACAATTAACCCCCTCTTCATCCGGCACATCGACCAGGGCTTCCATATCGAGGGCATCACCGATTCCGCAACCTGTGCATATATATACACCATATTTTTTATCCATGATTCTCCTCTACCTCCTTACAAGGGTCTGAATGGCTTTGAGTGCCATGCCTGTGGCATTCTGGTTGGATGTAACAACATCAGCCGGTTTATTGGCGCACCCTGCTGCAAACATTCCGCCTTTTTTGAAATCGTTGACAATAAATCCGTCAGGATTGAACTTCAGGTCTGCATTGGGTCTGTCAATGGCAGCATTGGGCTGCATACCAGTGGCCAGAACCAGCATATCAACGGTCTGTCTGATTTTCTCACCGGTGATTGTGTCCTCTGCAACAAGATTGATATTACCAGTGCCTGCCTCTTCACTTACCTCGGCAACCTTGCCCTTGACAAAGAAGATATTTTCATCTTTTTTCAGATTGGCATAAAATTTTTCATATTTTCTGCCCGGAGTTCTGAGATCAATATAATAAATATAGATCTTTGCATCGGGATACTGGGCCCGTAAATATGTTGCATGTTTCAAGGAAGCCATGCAGCAGATATAAGAACAATAGGGCAGATGGTTTTCATCCCTGGACCCTGCGCATTGTGCGAATGCGATTGTCTCAGGAGCCTTGTCATCGGACGGACGCACAATTTTACCATCAGTCGGGCCATTCTTGGATGCCATTCTTTCAAGCATCATATTTGTAACAATATTCTGATAACGGCCGAATCCAAGGTTGTCAATTCTTGTGGCATCATAGGGAGACCAGCCGGTGGCCCAGACAATTGCACCTACTTTCAGGTCAAAAACCTTTTCAGTCATGTCAAAATCCACGGCATCATATTTACAGGCCTCCTTGACCTTGTCACGGTCATCCGTACTCATGGCAGGATCCATTACATAACGCATGGGAAAAGCCATGTTGTGAGGCAGATATGCAGCTTTTCTTCTGTTCATGCCAAAATTGAATTCATTGGAAATTTCGGTTTCACAGACTTTTTCACATTCACCGCAGGCAGTACAGTTTTCATTGACATATCTTGGGGAAGTTTTTACCGTTACAGTGTAATCCCCTGCATCACCTTCAACCTTCTGTACCTCTGACAGGGTGAAAACCCTGATATTTTTATTGTCTTTTAGCCTTCTGTAATTAATTTCAAGTCCGCAGGTTGGCGGACACAGTTTGGGGAAGTAGTGCTTAAGCTGGGATACTCTTCCACCAAGGGATGCTTCCTTTTCAACAAGGAAAACCTCATACCCCACCTCGGCAGCTTCCAGGGCGGTTGTAAGGCCGCTGATGCCGCCGCCAACTACCATAATGCTTCCACTTACCGGGGCTGATTTATCAGTTGTCATTCTTGTCCCTCCGTGCATTTGGGTTATATTTTCGGGTTTATTGTTTATATTCATGCCGGTATGCAGCCCGGCCTCCTCTCTCCTATTTTGTAAATGAAAAATCCTGTTAACCATCTGTTTTTCCCTTACAAAAAAGGAGACAGGAAAAACCAGATAACCCGTATAAATTTGAAAAAACCCCCAGGCACTAGAAGACCAGCGCCTGGAGGTTATGATGCTAAGAACGTACTTTAAGATCGGGTTTCAGCACTAGTCTGAAATAATCTTTACGTACGGAACCTTTTTCAATGTCCACTCATTGGTCTCTTTGTTATATGTTGAGTTAACAAAGCAGAACCATTCGTCGTCATTCTGACCCATGAAGTCTCCTCTGTAGTAGAAACCGGGGAATCTTGATTCTTCACGGAACTGGATATGACGGGTATGAGCCTGAACTGTGTAGAGACGATGGTTGATTTCCCATGCTCTCAGAAGTTCATGCAGATCACCTGCAGCAATATTTTCAAGGTCTTCACGGAACATTTCAAAATTTTCCATGAGGATCTCAAGGGATTTGCCGGATGTCATGTAATAAGTTGCAATACCGCCGCCGTACTCATTGGTCATCTTCATCAGACGCATGGCCATTCCGGAAGGTTTGCAGTATTTCGGGTTAACATCCTGGGCAGTTGTATATTCACAATTGTCAAGGTAAGTTCTGACTGGTTTGTAAACCATGTCAACAAGTTCTTCATCTGTTTCCTTGAAGCTTGTTTCTTCAGGATGGTCTTTAAGGTACTGAACCATTGATTTAGCAACGATACGACCTTCAGTATGGGAACCTGAAGAGAACTTATGGCCTGAGCAGCCAACACCGTCACCTGCAGTGAACAGACCCTTGACTGTGGTCATTCTGTTGTAGCCCCATTTGTAGCTGTCAGGTACCCAGTCTTCGTCCGGACCTGAACACCAGATGCCGCAGCAGCCTGAATGAGAACCAAGCAGATACGGTTCTGTCGGCATAATCTCAGAATCTTTTTTCTCAGGCTCTGTATTTGTAGCACACCACAGGTTGGCCTGACCGCATGTCATGTCAAGGAAATCTTCCCATGCTTCTGATTCAAGATGCTTGAGCTCTTTTTTGGTCATGGTTTCGCCGAGTTTGGCAAGAGCATCGGTTGTTTTCATGATGATGGGGCCGCGGCCTTCCTTGTATTCTTTCATCATGAGATGGTTTCTGAGGCAGGTAGGTGTAACAGCTGCTGTTCCATAGGGAGCATATTTTTCAAGTTCTGCCTTTGCTTCGTCAGAAGCTGCATATGCTTCGCCGAGACCATTGACTGTCTGAGCCTTGAAAAGCAGGAACCATGCACCAACAGGACCGTAACCATCTTTGAAACGAGCCGGGGTGAAACGGTTTTCCATCATGGAAAGCTCTGCACCTGCCCTTAAAGCCATTGTGTATGTGGAACCAGCATTCCATACCGGA
>CAYUOB010000076.1:0-15245 GCA_964446145.1 uncultured Desulfobacula sp. | reverse complement strand
GCCCGTGAACTCATTGAAAAGGAAGTGACACGCTGCCTTTCCTGCGGGATATGCTCGGAGTGCTATCAATGCGTTGATGCCTGCCTTGCAGGTGCCGTAAACCATGATGAAACCGCAAGGGTACGTGACCTCAAGGTGGGGTCTGTGATAATGGCGACAGGAGCCACAACATTTGATCCTTCCGGCCTTGATGATACCTATATGTATTTAAGATCCCCCAATGTAATGACTTCCATTGAATTTGAGAGGATTTTGAGTGCTGGCGGGCCTACCATGGGCCATCTTGTCAGACCGTCGGATGAAAAGGAACCTGAAAAAATAGCATGGCTTCAATGCATAGGGTCAAGGGATACAAACCGCTGTGGTAACGGATATTGTTCGTCAGTGTGCTGTATGTATGCCATAAAGGATGCAATGATTGCCAAAGAGCATTCAGAGCATGAGCTTGATGCCGCCATATTTAATATGGACATGAGAAGTTTTGGCAAGGATTATGAAAAATACTATAATCGTGCAGCCGAGCAGGAAGGGGTCAGGTTTGTCAAGTCACGGGTTCATTCCGTGATTGAGGAACCGGGCACAGACAACCTGATTCTTAAATATGTGGATGAACAGGGCAGGATGCAGCAGGAAGTGTTTGATATGGTGATTCTTTCAGTGGGCCTTGTAATTCCTGAAGAAAGCATTGCTCTTGCCAACAGGATAGGTGTTGAGCTTGACAAATATAATTTTGTAAAGACCTCTACCTTTAACCCGCTTCAGACCTCAAGGCCCGGAGTGTATGTGTCTGGTTCATTCCAGGGGCCCAAGGATATTCCTTCCTCTGTTACAGAGGCAAGCGGGGCAGCGGCAGCAGCAGGCATTAAACTTGCCCCTGCACGCCATACACAGACAAAGATTCTTTCCATGCCGGATGAAAGGGATGTACTGGGCGAAGAACCCAGGATCGGCGTTTTTGTATGCAGGTGCGGAATTAATATTGCCGGTGTAATTGATGTGGAAGAAGTGGAAAGATACGCAAAAACACTTCCAAACGTGGTTTATACCGGTGAAAATCTTTTTACCTGTTCGCAGGATACCCAGGTCACCATAAAGGAAGTGATCAATGAATATCAGCTGAACCGGGTTGTTGTGGCTTCATGCACTCCCAAGACCCATGAGGGTATTTTCATGGATACCCTTGAGGAGGCCGGGCTGAACAAGTATCTGTTTGAGATGGCAAATATCAGAAACCAGGATTCATGGATGCACTTTCATGAACCTGAAAAGGCCACTGAAAAGGCAAAGGATCTTGTAAGAATGGCGGTCGCAAGGGTTGCAACCCTTGGGCCCCTGCATGACAAAAGGATTAGTGTTGTTGACAAAGCCCTTGTCATAGGCGGTGGAATTGCAGGTATGACAGCGGCAAAAAGCCTTGCAGATCAGGGCTATGAAGTTGTGCTTGTGGAAAAGAATTCAGAGCTTGGGGGGCTTGGCAACAGGCTGCATTTTACAATTGAGGGAGATGATATCAGAACCTTTGTCAGACAGCTGGTTGAACAGGTTGAGCACCATGAAAAGATTGAAATCCTTACCCAGGCCACTATTACGGATTTCGGAGGATACAAGGGAAATTTTGAAACAACCGTTCTTGTCGGCCCGTCAATGGAAGAACGCCGAATTGATCATGGTGCAATGATTGTGGCAACCGGTGCAGTTGAATACAAACCCAGTGAATATCTTTATGATGAAAGCGATGCTGTGGTTACCCAGCTTGAGCTGGCTGACATGATTGCCGAAGACAGGGTTTCGGATCTGAACAGGGTTATGATGATCCAGTGTGTGGGTTCCAGAAACGAGGAGAATCCCAATTGTTCACGTGTGTGCTGTCAGAGTGCTGTTAAGAATGCAATTGCCATCAAGGAGAAGAATCCTGATACAGATGTGTTTATACTTTACAGAGACATGAGAATGTATTCCATGCTGGAGGAATTTTATACCCGTGCAAGGGAGATGGGAGTGATATTTTCCAGGTTTGATCCTGAAAATGCACCCCGGGTGGAAGAAGCGGAAGATGGTAAACTTGTGGTGAGTTTTACTGATCATGTTCTTGGAAGGAAAGTTGAAGCAGTTGCTGACCTTGTGGCATTGAGTGCAGGAGTAAGGGCTGCTGATACTGAAGAGCTTGCCACCATTATCAAGACAAACCGCAATGCAGAAGGTTTTTTCATGGAAGCCCATGTAAAGCTGAGGCCGGTTGAAGCACCGACTGAAGGTATCTTTATCTGCGGAACCGCCCACGGGCCCAAACTTATAAATGAAACCATCACCCAGGCCATGGCAGCCGCTTCGCGCGCCACAACTTTCCTGTCCCAGGAGTATCTGACCCTGTCGGCTGTCACTGCGGAAGTTATCCAGGAAAATTGTGCATCATGCCTGGTATGTGTCAGATCCTGCCCGTACAATGTGCCTGTTATCAATGAGGACGGTGTCAGCTATATTGATCCTGCCCTGTGCCAGGGATGCGGCGTATGCGCTGCTGAATGCCCTGCAAAAACAATAAAACTGAACTGGTATGAAGATAATCAATTGCTCAGCAAGGTTGACGCCCTGCTGGAGGGGGTAATATGACAAAAGAATTTGAGCCTGTGATTCTGGCATTCTGCTGTAATTACTGAGGGTACTCAGCTGCGGACCTGGCAGGTTCCATGAGACTGAAGATTCCTACAAATTTTAGAATAATCAGGGTACCCTGTACCGGAAAAGTGGATTTGATTCATATACTGAGGGCTTTTGAAAAAGGGGCTGACGGCGTGTATGTGGTTGGGTGCATGGAAGGTGACTGCCATTATAATGAAGGCAATTTCAGGGCAAGAAAAAGGGTTGAACAGGCAGCTTCTATTCTTGATAAGATAGGAGTGGGAGGAGAACGGGTCAGAATGTTTAACCTGTCTTCCGGAGAAGGCCCTTTATTTGCTCAGTATTCCATTGAAATGGATGCAAAGATAAGAGAACTGGGCCCCAGCCCCATCCGGCTGGCAAAACAGAACAAGAAAAATGCGGCCTGACGCATTGACCATAATTAACCGCTTAATATGAGGTTTGCTTATGATAATAGCACAGAAAAAACCCATTGAAGAAATTATCGGGGAAGTAAAAGATTTTAACAGGATTCTTATACTGGGCTGCAATGAATGTGTAACGGTCTGTGAAGCCGGGGGTAAAAAGGAAGTACAGGTTCTGGCATCGGCCCTGAGAATGTATTTTATAACCCAGGGCGATGAAAAGGTTATTGATGAAAAAACCCTTGAGCGTCAGTGCGATCATGAATACCTGGAGGAAATCAGGGGCATCATTGATAATTATGATGCCATTGTATCGCTTGCATGCGGTGTTGGTGTACAGTTTGCCGCTGAAAAATATGAAACCATGCCTCTGATCCCCGGAGTCAATACTGTGTGCCTTGGAGCTAACGAGGACAGGGGATTGTGGACTGAAAGATGTCAGGCGTGCGGGTCATGCATTCTGGCCAGAACAGGGGGGATCTGCCCTGTTTCAAGATGCGCCAAACGTCTGCTGAACGGGCCGTGCGGAGGCTCATCAAACGGAAAATGTGAGATCAGCAAGGATGTTGACTGTGCCTGGCAGCTTATTGTGGACAGGATGAAGGCTCTCAACAAACTTGATGAATATGAAAAAGTTGCTCCTATCAAGGATTGGTCAACTGACAGGGCAGGCGGGCCGAGAACGGTAACCAGGGAGGATGTGAAAATATGAGTGAATTAAATACACAAAGCAGACTGGAGAAAATTTTAAAATCAGGACAGCTTGCGGTTACTTCGGAATGCGGGCCTCCAAGGGGCAGTGATGCAGAGGATGTCAAGAAAAAAGGCGCAATGATCAGAGATTATGTTGATGCGGTCAATGTGACAGATAACCAGACAGCCATGACGCGCATGTCATCCCTTGCTGCGTGTATTCATCTCAAGCTGATGGGAATAGAACCTGTGCTTCAGATGGTTACAAGGGATCGTAATCGTGTGGCCCTGCAAAGCGATATACTGGGCGCTGCATCATTTGATATTCCAAATATGCTGTGCCTGTCAGGGGATCATCAGAGCTTTGGGGATTGCGCCCAGGGCCAGAATGTTCACGATCTTGATTCAATGCAGCTTATTCAGACAGTCCGCCACATGAGGGATGAGGGAAAGTTTTTGGGCGGAGACGATATTAAACGGCCGCCTAAAATTTTTGTGGGCGCTGCTGCCAACCCCTTTGCCGATCCCTTTGAAATCAGGGTGCCGCGTCTTGCCAAGAAAATTGCCTGCGGAGCTGAATTTATTCAGACTCAATGCATCTATAATCTTGATAAATTCAAGGAATGGGTAAGAAGGGCTGTTGACAGAGGACTTACTGAAAAGGCATTTATTCTGGCTGGAATGACGCCCATGAAATCGGTTGGTATGGCAAAATATATGAAAAGCAAGGTGCCTGGAATGGATGTACCGGATGAACTGATAAAGCGCCTTGCAGGCGTGCCCAAGGGTGAACAGGCCCAGGAAGGCATCAATATCTGTGTGGAGCATATTCAGGAACTAAAGGAAGTCAAAGGGGTTGCAGGCTTCCATATCATGGCCATTGAATGGGAACAGAAAGTACCTGAGATAGTTGAAAGGGCAGGGCTTTATCCAAGGCCTGAGGTATAGTTTCTGTTTTTAATTCTGCCATAAATACAAGGATGCAGGATAAAGATTATTTTCTTTTTTTTGCATCCTTTTGTATATATCAGGGCAAACAAGGAACCAAGGAGATGAAATGGCTGTAATTGTAAAATATATTGTTGTCAGGAATGGAGAGGAAAAAATGACATTTGCGACGAAAAAAGAAGCAGACGCCTATGATAAAATGCTCGATATTGCCGACAACATGTTTGAATTTTTTGAAAAATCAAATCTGAAATTGAATGAAACCCAGATGGAGGCGGTTTCTCTTCTGTTGGCGGAAAAAAGGGATATTGCCCTTTCCATTTTAAGGGGAGTCAAACCAAAGTCAGGTTCTGCAGGAAAATCTGCTTCAAAATCCAGGCCAGCCCCTAAGGCTGCATCTGCAAAATCAAAGCCATCCGGCAAATAATGGAGTCCCTTGCAGTAACAGATTGTGCCGGCACCTGATGCCGGCCATTGTCTGGTAAGGTAAGCCAGGCTGTCAGAAACGCCTCAGCCTGTTCATAAGGCCTGCTCCCAGCTTTACTGAAAGCGGCTGCCCGTCATTGCTGTCAAGCGGCATTTCACATTCAGGGCCATACATTTTTTCCATCATTTTCATTACCTGTTTTTTTATCATGCCGCGGAAGGGAATATTGGCAATCATCCCATACATTGCGGCATTGCCACGTCCTGCAAGGCCGGGGTTTTTTCTTACATGTTCAACTGAGTGGTTCAGGTCTTCGAGATATTGGTCTGCAACTTCCGCGTGGGCCGGGGTTACCATTGCGTGGAGGCCTTCAGGCTTTTGAAGCCTGTCTATGTGCCAGCCTTTTTCCTCCATAATATCTCCAACTGCGAAAATATTGAGTTCAGGATCATTGGAACCATAGGCGAAAACGCTCATTTTAGGATTTCCCATGACTTCGAGCCCGTTAATGGCGTTGATTCCCCGTATAAGCCGCCTTGTCACGGTCATGACCTGTCCTGTCATTTTGCAGTATCCTTTCAATCCAATGCGGTTCATGGCAGCCCATGCTGCAGCAATGGGGCCTCCGGGCCTTGTCCCAAGAAGAGCGGGGGAAGCGAAAACTCCACCGGGCCAGTCAGAATGGATGAAAAATTGATGCCTCATGTATTTGATATCTCTGTATACAAGAACAGATGCCCCTTTTGCACCGAACCCGTATTTATGAACATCTGCTGACATTGAGGTCACCCCCTTGATACGGAAATCAAATTCAGGCAGAGGATACCCAAGCTGTTCCATGAAGGGCAGAAAAAATCCCCCAAGGCATGAATCCACGTGAAAGGGAATTTTGTTTTCAAAGGCAATGGCTCCGATTTTTTCAATCGGATCAATGATTCCATGGGGATAAGAAGGAGCAGAAGCCACAATCATGATGGTATTGGCATTGATGCGTTTTTTCAGTTTTGCAGTATCCATTGTGAAATCGTGCTTCAGAGGGATTTTGACGATTTTCACTCCAAAGTATTTTGCAGCTTTGTCCCAGGCCACGTGGATACTTTCAGGGGCTATCATCTCAGGATAAAAAGACCTTATTCTTCTTTTTGATTTTGCCATTTCTCTATATGTCAACACAGGCAGCAGGCAGGATTCAGTGCCTCCTGAAGTCATTGTGCCCGCTGCATTATCATCTGCATTAAGCAGTTTTGCTGTCATTTGCACGACTTCATGTTCAAAGCGTTTGAGGCTCTGGAAAGCCATGGGGTTCAGCGCATTTTCGCAGAAAAACATGTTATGGGCCTTTTTGAGAAACTCATCATGCTCCCTGCTTAAATGGTAGACAAGGGACCATGTTCTTGCACCTGCATGGTCTGCATCGTATTTTTTGAATTCAGCAAGTTTATCCAGTATATTTTTGCGCGGTTTTCCTTCACGGGGTATTGATTTCATTTATTCACCGTATTTTATTGTTATGTTTAATATGCCAGAGTCTTGAATATATATGCCATTGTGATTGCAAGGTAATTGCCAAATGCATACCCCATGATGCCGGTTGTAAGTCCTGAGAGAATTATGTGCCTGTTTTTCAGGGCGTTTGCCACCACAGGTACAAATGGGGGTGAGCATATGGCTGATACAGAAGTGATGAGAAAAGTGTCTGTATCAATCTTAAATATCCGGCAGAAAAGGGCGTGGAGGATAAAGGAACCAAATATGCACAAGCCTATGAATGCCATCAGATACCAGTGAATATTGACAAGATCCCTCAGGTTGACCATTGAACCCACAACAAGGCAGAAGATAAGTATGATGTACATGCCGAACTGATATGTTTTTTCAAGGCTTTGGATTTTTTTTACAAATGAGGCTGCAATGCCCAGGCTTGTGATCAAAAGAATGGTGACGGCGGTTGAATACTGTTCCGGAAGGAACTGGGCTGCACCGGCAGAAATCGCAACTATGCCACATGAGAGCAAAAGTGCTGCTGCAAGCTGTTTTATTGTATTGGAATTTATCATGTTTTTATACGAACTTATATCTTCGGTTTCAATATCTGAGGATTCAGAAGATACCGGGCCGGGATCAAATACAGGCAGGAAACTGCCAATCAGTTTCTTTGCAATGGTCATTACAAAAATAAGGTAGATGAAACTGATCATGGTATCATATGTGTGCAGAATTATATAGGTTGCAGGATCCACATTCAGAGCGACTTTCACGGCGGCAAGGTTTGGGGTTCCTCCTGTATATACCCCTATTGCCATGCCTGCAAGTTTCCATGCATCGTGGACATGGTTCATGATTAAAAGCGACCCTGTCCATGCGGCAGCAATGATTACACCCATGGCAATGACCATTGACAGAACTGCCTTGCCTGCCAGGGAAAACCACGCCTTCACATCCATTGAAAACACAAGCAGGGGCAGGGCAAGGGCAACTGAAGCCGCACTCAAGGTATTTTGTACCTGTGTGGCAGTTTCAGGCAGGATCCCGCAATTGCCCAACACAATACCTGCGATATAGCAGAGGATAACAGATCCGATTCTGTCAAGGAAGCTGGATTTCATACAGATCAGAATAATTCCGGCCGGCATGATGATATAAAAACCGATCAGGAGCGCCATTCATTCCTCCTTTTTTACAGGACAATAAAATAAAAATGCAAACCTTGTCAATGAGGGGTTTAAAAAAAAACAATCTTGATATATACAGACATGAATATGAACATTTCACAATCTTGTGTTGATATAATTGAGGAGAATCTGACTGGCCATGGAAAAAAAATTCCGTATGAAAAACAATCCTTCTTTTGCGATGAGAACCGTCAGGGTTCTTTTGATTCTTGCGATTGCAGCAGGCCTTGCAAAGCTGCTTGTTTCTCTTAAAAAACCCCCTGAAAAAAAACAGGTAACCACAACCCCTCCCAGCGTAAGAGTGGTTGTGGCAAAGCCTGTTTCAAAAATTATGACAGTGGAGGCGTTCGGAACTGTCAAGCCCAGAAACTCGGTTAAAATCACTGCTGAAGTGCCCGGCAGAATAGAGTATATTCATCCTGATTTTGTTGAAGGAGGACAGGTGAGCAGGAACCAGGTTCTCATCAGGATTGATTCAAGGTCATATGAACTTGGGGTTCAGGCGGGCATGGCACGGCTCAGGCAGGCAAAAGCTGAAATTGATAACCAGAATCAGACCATTGTTAATCTTGAAAAGGATATTAAGCTTTCGCAGGAGGATGTCAAACTCGCTGCAAAAGAGCTTTCAAGGATAAAGGCGCTGCATACCAGTAAATTCGCTTCAAAAACCAGTCTTGACAAGGCTCAACAGCAATATCTCCGCACCAAGATTCAATTGCAGAATATTGAAAACCAGCTTGCTTTGGCAAGAACTGCCATGGAACTTAAAAAGGCATCCCTTGACATGGCAGAGGTTGATCTTGCCAGGGCCCGGCTTTCGCTTGACAAAACCAGAATATCACTTCCCTTTGACGGATTTGTGATGGACAAATCTGCCCAGCAGGGAGAATATGTGAATCCGGGTCAGGTTATTGGGGTTGTTTATCAAAAAGACATGCTGGATGTGGACATAAGAATTCCGCTGGAAGATATAAAATGGATCGGTCCGTCTTTTCTTGAAGGCCGTATGCCTGATGCCTCAGTAATCATGGATAATTTTGCCGGTGCAGAACCCTTTGTATGGAAGGCAAGGGTTGCAAGGCTGAAGGCAGAAATTGACGAAAAAACAAGAACCCTGCCCATGACACTTGAAATTATTACAGCCGGTTCGGACAATAAAAGCGTTTTTGATCTTAAGCCCGGAGCATTTGTTCAATGCAAGATACAAGGAAAGGTGTTTCATGATATTTTTGTGCTTCCAAGATATTTGCTGAAACCTGATAATATCCTTTTTACAATAAGGAACAACTACCTGAAGTTTATCAGAGTCGGGGTGTTGAGAAAATTTGAAGACAAGGTTTACATTAATTCAGGGCTTGAGCCCGGGGATAAAATTGTCTGTTCTCCGCTTCCGGGCGCGCTTGACGGCATGGCTGTGACAATCAGGGAGGAAATTAACAGACAATGAAAGCTATAGGCAAGTGGTCTGTTGAGCACAGGGTGACCATAAATCTTATCATGATTTTTGTTATTGTCGCAGGGTTGTATACTGTTCTGCACATGAAGCGCGAAATGTTTCCCCAGTTTTCCCTTGATATGATCAATATTGGTGTTGATTATCCGGGAGCTTCACCAGAAGAAGTGGAAGAGGGTATATGTGTCAAGATCGAGGAACAGCTTAAAAGCCTTGAAGATGTGAAAACAATGTATTCAACCGCCATTGAGGGGCATGGCTCAGTAACTCTGGAACTCAAGGCAGGAACTGATGTTACGGAAAAATTAAATGAAGTTAAGGCACAGGTTGATCTCATTGACTCGTTTCCTGAAGAAGCGGAAGATCCTGTTTGCATTGAAATAAAGAATAATGATCCTGCAATTTATCTTGCGGTATATGGTGACGTTGATGAAAAACTGCTCAGGAAAACAGCTGAAAAAATCAGGGACGATCTTGTGGAGACCGATGCGATTTCCCTTGCAGATCTCATTGGAGTAAGGGATTATGAAATTTCAGTTGAAGTATCAGAAGAAAGTCTCAGGCGGTATAACCTGTCCTTTTCTCAGGTGGCGGCAGCAGTAAAAACAGGCAGCCTTGACATGCCTGGCGGCAGAATCAAGACAAAGGGCGGGGAGTTTCTGGTCAGGGCCAAGGGCAAATTGTATTCAGGCGAAGAATTTGAGCAGATTCCTGTGGTAACAAGACCGGACGGCACAACTGTGCGGCTTAAGGACGTGGCAAAGGTTATTGATGGTTTTGAAGATAAGGATATCAAGGCCAGGTTCAATGGCAGGCCGGCTGTGCTCATTGTGGTGAAACGCACGGAAAATCAGGATATTATCGCCATTTCAAAAACAGTTAAGCAATACATCAGAGCCCACAGCCATCTTGTGCCTGCCGGAATCACCCTTGGCTACTGGTTTGATATGTCCCAGATGGTTCAGGACAGAATAAATCTTCTGCTTAGGAACGGGCTTCAGGGTATTCTGCTGGTTTTCATCGTGCTTGCAGTTTTTCTGGATCTCGGAATTGCCTTCTGGGTGGCCTCAGGAATCCCCATATCATTCATGGGTGCGTTTCTTGTGCTTCAGTATTTTGGAGCTTCCATCAACATGATTTCCCTTTTCGGATTCATAATGACCCTTGGCATACTTGTTGATGACGCAACCATAATAGGAGAAAATGTTTATACCCATTATAAATCCGGAAAAAGTGCAAAGCAGGCAGTGATTGACAGTGTGGGACAGATAGGAGGCCCGGTTGTCATGGCTGTTGCCACAACTATTGTGGCTTTTCTTCCTCTGATGCATATTGCAGGAATAATGGGTAAATTTATTTTTATCATGCCCCAGGCTGTTATCTGTATTCTTGTTCTGTCCCTCATGGAAGCTTTTTTCATACTTCCTGCCCATCTCAAACATTCTCTGACTCCACCGCCTGCGAAAAGGGCAGTTGCCTACAGGGTATGTTTTTTCTGGCTTGAATGGCTGAAGCAGGATATATTTGATGCGCACCGCTGGATTCGGGACAGGGTTGAAAAGGCATTGACCTTTTTTATAGCAAAAATTTATGCGCCTGTGCTTAAATATTGTGTCATCAACAGGTATATGACCCTTGCAGCGGCTTTCGGGGTTCTGATAATAAGTATGGGAATTATTGCTGGCGGATATGTCCCATTTGTGTTTTTTCCTAAAACAGACAGCAATTGGATTATATCTGAATTGATTTATCCCATGGGCACTCCTTTTGAAGTCACGGAGAATTCCATAAAACAGATCGAAAACGGAGCATTCAGGCTGAATGATTATTTCCGCAAAAGAGTGAAAGGCGGGAAAAATCTTGTTGTGAACAATTTTTCCCAGGTTGGAATTATTCCCCGAAGGGACTGGAAGCCAGGTGTTTACGGAGGCCATTGCGGAGAAGCATGGATTGAAGTCCTGCCCGCATCGCAGCGTCCTGATATTTCAGCCCCTGAGATAGCGGCAAAATGGAGAGAGCTTACAGGTGATATTCTTGGCACTGAACAATTGACATTTTCAATTATAGGCGGAGGCCCGGGCGGCAATCCCATTGAAATTCAGTTAAAGGGAGATGATTTAACACAGCTTCAGCAGGCAGCAGATGAGCTTAAGAAAGAGATTGCAAAGTATCCGGGCACAATGGATATTACAGATAATTTCAGACCCGGAAAGATGGAAAAAAGAATCCGCATAAAAAAAGGAGCCAAAGCACTTGGAATCACGATGGCGGATATTGCCACCCAGATCAGGCAGGCGTATTACGGAGATGAAGCCCTTAAAATTCAGAGAGGGAAAGATGATATCAAGGTAATGGTCCGTTATTCTGAAAAAGAAAGACAGTCTGAAGCAAGTATTGATGAGCTGAGGATAAGGACGCATGATGGCAGGCAGGTGCCTTTGACTCAGGTTGCATATATTGAAACAAAACAGGGATATTCCACGATCCAGCGTGTGAACAGACAGCGCGTGATCACAGTGATTTCAGATATCAATGAGGATATTGCCAATGCCCGGCAGATAGTAAATGATCTTAAGGTAAATTATCTTGATAAGCTTGTGAACAGGTTTCCCGGCATAAGCTATGATCTTGAGGGGCAGGCAAAGAGAACAGAAGAATCCATTAACAGCCTCAAACTTGGATTTTCCCTTGCCCTTATGATGATATTCCTGCTGCTGGCAAGCCAGTTCAGATCGTATATACAGCCTGTCATAATCATGACTGCCATACCCTTCGGACTCATAGGAGCAATTTTCGGACACCTTGTGATGCATCTTGATATTACCATGGTAAGTATTTTCGGTATAGTTGCACTTGCAGGAATAGTGGTGAATGATTCCCTGATTCTGATTGATTTTATCAATTCAGAACTCAGACAGGGAATGGATGTGTTTGAAGCTGCTGTCGAAGCCGGCAAAAACAGGTTCAGACCTGTTCTTCTCACTTCTGTCACAACGGTTGCAGGTCTTTTCCCTCTTCTTCTGGAAACCAGTTTTCAGGCACAATTTCTGATACCAATGGCTGTGAGCATAAGCTTCGGGCTAATTGCAGCAACGGTTCTCACTCTTATCTTTGTACCTGCTTTGTATCTGATTATTCATGACATGACAGGCATATTTATTTCAGAGCCTGCCGGGGAAGAATAAAATATTAATCTGCTGTTAAAGGAATAATGTAAAATGAATTCTGTATTCACAAAAGATTTCTGGCTCAATGAATGGGAAAACGATAAAAAAAATGACACATATAATGTTCATAAGGGGTTTTCTTCCCTGGAATACTGGGACAAGGCTTCAGAAACCTATGATACTGACAAAACAGAGCTGGAAAACCGCAGGATTGAAAAAATTGTAAAATTCCTGGGCCGGGCCGGACTTATACATGAGGATATGAATATCCTTGAGATCGGCTGCGGTACAGGAACACTTGCCATGGCACTTGCTGATCAGGGAGCCTGTATCACTGCCCTTGATTTTTCAGGAGGCATGCTGGCAAAATTCAGGCACTCACTTCCGGGCAGACTTGAAAATAAAATTACAATTCTTCAGGAAGACTGGCATGAAGTTGATATAGAAAAAAAAGGATGGATAAAGAACTTTGATCTTGTGATTGCCTTTATGTCTCCTGCAACTGCAACACCTGAATCATTTTTCAAAATGATGGACTGTGCAGTGGAAGGGTGTGCCATAAGAAGCTGGGCAGCAAAAAGACATCATCCTGTAATGTCTGTGTTGTGGAAAAAGATCATGGGAACACAGCTTGAAGACAAGCCCAAAAGCATTCTTTACAAGATCAATCTGCTGTTTTCCATGGGTTTCTATCCTGAAATCACCTTTGACACCATCAGGTGGAATCAGCATATCAGCGTGCAGGAGGAATTTGACAGGCAAATGGCTTTTTTCGGAAAAATGGACACAGGTAAATCCTCAGAGGAGCTTGGAAATATCATTCGCCCCCATCTTGAATCCATTGCAAAAAATGATGTCATAGTAAAGCATCATGAAGGCCTTGTGGCAACTGCTGCATGGAAGATGAAAGGCACCTGCGGAACAGGTTTTGACCTTTAAAAAATATATGTTTGAATTTTTCAGGCTGAGGAGTATAATAAAAAGCATAATAGAGCCTCAGCCTTCATTTTTGCCATTGTATTGGATCTTGTTTTTTTATCTTAATTGATTTTCAGCTTTTTTTGCATTCTGTGCTGTTTTCAGAATCTTCACATTATTTCCTGAACCCGTATTGTATTGCTCTTTTGTTTTTTTTTTAAATTTTAAGGGGAAAGGAGAAAGTCATGGAAGCCCATAATCTTCATTACGAGACCATTACACGCCTTACCACAGCGATTTCCCAGTGCAAGGATCCTGAAGAGGTTGCATTGTTGACTGCGGAAAGCGTAAAAACAGCCTTTGCAGCAAAGGGGTGCTGTGTTTTCATCGTGGACAGGGACACCGGCAGGCTTGAACTTGTTGCTTCTTCAGGATTGAGCAGGGAATATCTTGATAAAGGGCCCACACATTTTAAACAGGCCATCAGAGAAGCAAAAGATGCGGTTCCCATTGCAATTTATGATGTGATGGATGATCCCAGAATTGAATACCCAGAAGAAGCGAAGCAGGAAGGTATCGCCTCACTGCTTGGAGTTCCCATCATAAGCCATGACAGGATAATCGGGGCTCTGCGTGTTTATACGGCACAACCGTGGGAATTTTCACAAAAGGATATTACCGTGATTCAGGCTGTTGCATTGATCTGCGGAATGGCCATGGATATGTGCAGAATGTACAAAGGATATAAAACCAGCATTGAAGTTTTGAAAAATATGAGGGATGCAGGCAGTTTCAATATTAACAGATGGACTCCCTATGAGGGGGTGCCGCAGAGTGTGAATCAGTCAATATGTGATTATTGATGCTCTGGGTTATGTCCAGCCAATGGCAGACTCCACTGCTTTAAAACAATGAATGGCAGTGGAGTCAAAAACCTCAACGCAGTCCTGAAACTGCTGATTCCTGATATTATATTGTTTATCCTTTTTTCAGCAGAGCCTTCATTATATGGCTGACCATTGCGGGATTTTCCTTGAGCCTTCTTGTGGAATATCCGAACCATTGTTTACCGAACGGAACATAAACACGTACGCGGTGTCCTGCTTTGGCAAGGGATTTTCTCTGGGCAGGTGTAACTCCGTACAGCATCTGAAATTCGTATTTATTTTTGGGGATCCGGTATTTTTCGATCAATGATAAGGCGCCCTGTATCAGAGGCTTGTCATGGGTTGCGATTGAGGCGTATATATTGTTTTTCAGCATGAATTCAAGATCTTCAAGATAATGAGCATTGATTTCATGGTAATCCTTGTATGCAATTTCAGGCGGTTCCACATATATGCCTTTGCACAGCCTGAAGTTAAGGTCAGCCTCCTCTGACCTTAAATCCAGCATGTTCTGAATATCTGAAAATGTTCTTTTAAGATATGCCTGGAGAACCAGGCCCACATTTCCGGGAAATTCAGCCTTGAGGCGTCTGAACATGTCAATGGAATCATCAACACATGGGGAGTTTTCCATGTCAATTCTGATGAAATTGTTGTGTGAAGCAGCTTTTTCCACAATATCTCTGATGTATTGATAACATTGTTTTTTATCTATCAGCAGACCGAACATGGTGGGTTTTAATGAGTAATTGCCATTGACATCTGTGGCTTCAATGGTGTCAATCAGACTGATGTATTCATCCCGGTTGGCACGGGCCTGATCCATGTTTTCAATGAATTCTCCCAGTATATCAAGGGTGACCATGGTGTTTTCACGGTTCAGAGCCCTGGCCGCTGCAATGGCATCCAGAACGCTTTCTCCTGCAATATAGTTTTTTGAAAACTGCCATATGAGTTTTTCAGGGAAAAAAGGCAGAACATTACTTATTATTTTGTTTAACATGGTAAATATGCTCCATATATATAATATAATATT
>CAYUOB010000075.1:0-15262 GCA_964446145.1 uncultured Desulfobacula sp. | reverse complement strand
GGTTTTCCGCTGAATTGGCTGCCAGGCAGTCCATGTATTTATTGCCTTCATCATCCCTTACCCATATGCCTTTGCCTTTTTCAAGAACCACGTCCAGAGGTTTGTAATTTTTTGCTCCGAACCTGTTCTCCATTTCTATGATTTCTTGTGTGTTCATTATTGATCCCCTGTATTTTTCGTTATTCAGTATATTTTAATTATCATGAAAACCGGATTTTTTCCATCCGGTGGTTGAAACCTGTCATGGCAGGCCCGGTTCTGTTTTGGACAATTGTGACATGAGCATGCCTGCAAGCATCATGGCACAGCCTAATATTGCGCGGCCTGAAAGTATTTCATCCAGGATCAGCCATCCTCCGATTGCCGCAAAAACCGATTCAAGGCTGAAAATAATTGCGGCATGCGAAGGAGGGCTGTTTTTCTGTCCGTAAATCTGCAGTGAATAGGCAACTCCCACGGACAGCACGCCCCCGTATAAAAGCGGTATTGACACTTTTAATATATCAGACAGCACAAATGATTCAAAAATTCCAGCCACTCCAAGGCTAAGGCCGGTACAGACAATACATTGAATCAGTGAAAGCTTTGCTGTGTCAAATCTGTTGGACAGCCTGCCGATTATTATAAGATGAAAGGCGAAGCAGACAGCGGAAAAAAGAACCAGGATATCTCCAAACCCTATTTTCATGTCCTTTGTAACGCTTAAAAGATACATGCCGGCACATGCCAGCAAAGCTCCTGCCCATGTGCCTGCAGATGTTCTGGTTTCCTTGAGAAAAAGCCCTATTATGGGCACAAAAATTACATATAATCCTGTTATGAACCCTGCTTTTCCTGCAGTGGTGTAAACCAGGCCGATCTGTTGAAGTGAAATTCCGCAGAACAGAAAAAAACCTGCAATGGAGCCTGCTTTTAAAATATTTCCTCCATCGGATGAATTTTGTGTGTTACGCTGAAACGCAATTACCGGTAAAAGAGACAGGCATCCAAGGAGAAATCTCAGGCCGTTGAAGGTAAAGGGCCCCACATGATCCATGCCCATTCTCTGGGCAACAAAGGCAAATCCCCATATTGCAGCGACCCAAAACAATATAAAATCTGATTTAAAAGTCTGTGATTTCATGGTATCTGATTACATTTGTTTAAAATTAATAAAGACCATGTTCTAATATGGGGCAGGGGAAAAGGTCAAGCAAATAAAATGGAAATCAGGAAAACCGATTACAGATACATGGCAGGCCAGCGTTTGATGCTGGGATTCAACGGCACTCAATTCAATGATGAACTGCGCCATATCATTGAAGATATAAAAGCATGCGGCATTATTCTGTTCAAGCGCAATATACAGAATCCTGAACAGGTTAAAAGCCTGTGCAGGGACTGCCAGGCCCATGCTCAATCGTGCGGGATACCGCCTCTTTTCATTGCAATTGATCAGGAAGGAGGAATTGTGTCAAGGCTTGAACCGCCTTTTACCCAGTTTAAAGGCAATCCCTTTATAAAATCTGTTCAGGCTGCAAAAAATTTTGCAGCCATCACAGCCGGAGAGCTTAAAAATGCCGGAATCAACATGAATCTTGCACCGGTTCTTGATGTTGTTCCCGATAAAACAGACAGTATAATGAAAAAAAGAGCATTTTCAGGAGGCCCTGAAATTGTTTCGGAATTTGGCATGCAAATGATCAGAACGTTTCAGGAAAACGGTATAATGGCAGTTGCCAAGCATTTTCCGGGCATAGGCCGTACCGTAAAAGATTCCCATTTTTTTCTGCCTGTGCTTGATACGGATTTTGCAGAGCTTGAAAATTTCGATCTGATTCCGTTTCAGGCTGCCATTGATCATGATGTTTCAGGAATAATGCTGTCACACATACTTTATACAGGGCTTGACAGAAAATGGCAGGCAAGCCTGTCACGGAATATTGCACATGGGCTTTTACGCGGGCATATGGGATATGACGGCCTTGTTATGACAGATGACCTTGACATGAAAGCAGTTGAACATGATATGAAAACCTGTATTTACAGGGTCATGGCAGCAGGCATTGATATTGCCCTCATATGCCATAAAGGCCCTGATATTGACATTGCATTCAGTGAAGCAGCAAGGCTTCTGGCAGAAGATAGTGAACTGCATGCCCTTGGAATTGAATCCTGTGAACGGATAATGAGGATAAAAAACATATATTTAAAAATTGATTTTTGCCCTTGAAAAAACATCCTGATCAAGGGAGCATAGTTTGCCCCTGCGTATCATTGCATATCCTCTTGCAGCTATCATGGCTCCGTTATCGCCACACAGGCCGGAAGGAGGGGTGAAAATCTTTATTCCTTGCCTGCCTGCTTTTTCCGACAATTTTTCAATGAATGTCCTGTTGGCAGATACACCGCCTGCCACACCTATTCTGGAATTTGCCCTGTTCCGGGCTGCCATGATTACCTTTGCGCTGAGAACATCAATTACAGCTTCCTGAAAAGAGGCAGCAACCTGTGCTTTCTCAGAATCAGTCCTGATTCCGGCAGTGTGAATATGGCGTGCCACTGAGGATTTAAGCCCGCTGAAACTGAAATCAAAACTTTCCGGTTCAAGCATGGTTCTGGGAAATTTAATGAGGCCAGGGTTCTTTGTCTTTGCTGCCTTTTCAATGGCAGGGCCTCCAGGATAGCCAAGGCCCAGCATTTTGGCTACCTTGTCAAAGGCTTCGCCTGCTGCATCATCCCTTGTCTGCCCCATGAGTTCAAAATCATCTTCAGAACTCACATTATATATATTGGTGTGCCCGCCTGACACAACAAGGGCAGTGAATGGAAATTCAGGAGGGTTGTCTGAAAGAAAAAGGGAATGAATATGGGCTTCAAGGTGGTTGACTCCGGCAAAGGCAAGTTTTCTTGCCCATGCAAATGATTTGGCAAAGGTAAATCCCACAAGCAGGGCTCCTGTCAGGCCGGGCCCCCTTGTTGCCGCAACCCCGTCAATTTCATCAAGTTTGATGCCTGCCTTGTCAAAAGCCTGTTCCACCACAGGCACAATGGCTTCAATATGCATTCTTGAAGCAAGCTCAGGCACAACTCCTCCGTATTTGTTGTGAACATCAATCTGTGAGGCAACAACGGAAGATAATATCTTGGTGCCGTCCCGGACAAGTGCAGCAGCAGTTTCGTCACAGGAAGATTCAATTCCCAGTATGATCATGACATGAATTTAATAAATCAAACCCACTGAGTCTGGGGCTCATTATTGTTTCTGGATTCTATCTCACCTATGAAATAGGCGTTTGCATCCATGGCACCCAGCCTGTCCATAATTTCCTGGGCAGAATCCTCCGGTACCACAAGCACCATTCCTATGCCGTTGTTAAAAGTCCTGTGCATTTCAGGCTCAGGAACAGATCCTTCTTTTTCCAGAATTTCAAATATGGGTGGTATCTGCCATGAGTCTTTATGAATAATGGCTTTACAGGCTTTCGGAATTACCCGCACAATGTTTTCATCAATGCCGCCTCCGGTTATATGGACAATTCCGTGAACAGGAAGATCCCTTAAAAGGCTTAGCAGTATGGGTACATAAATAACAGTTGGTTTTAAAAGCTCTTCTCCGAGAGATACACCAAGCTCATCAATTTTTGTGTCGATTGTATATCCGCATTTTTCAAAAAAGATTTTTCTGACAAGAGAAAATCCATTGGAGTGCAGCCCGCTTGAGGCAAGCCCAATGAGCCTGTGCCCGTTTTTTATATATGACCCGTCAATTATCTTATCATTGTCAACCAGCCCGACTGAAAATCCTGACAGATCATATTCTCCATCTTTGTAAAGCCCGGGCATTTCAGCCGTTTCTCCGCCTATCAGGGCGCATCCGGACTGTGTGCATCCTGTTGCAATCCCTGCCACGATCTGTTCTGCAACATTGTTGTCAAGAACTCCCATTGCAAGATAATCAAGGAAAAAAAGAGGCTTTGCTCCCTGTACAATAATATCATTTACACACATGGCAACCAGATCAATTCCGATTGTATCGTGCTTGTCCATCATAAAGGCAATTTTCAGCTTGGTTCCAACCCCGTCTGTGGAGCTTACAAGAACAGGGTTTGCCATATTGGAAACATTCAGGGAAAAAAGGCCGCCAAAGCCGCCTATTTCTCCCATTACGCCGGATCTTGGAGTGGATTTTGCGATTTTTTTTATTTTGTCCACAAGCCTGTTGGCTTTATCAATATCAACACCTGAATCTGCATAGGTCAAGGGGTCGTTCATGTTAAGGTCACCTTCTTTGAATTACATTGATTTCATAGTAAAAAACCTTCTAACAATACTCAGAATGGCCTGAAAAGTCAAAAGCTTTTTGACATAGTGATGTGAATATTGTATCTAAATTTAATTTTAACCATAGGGATTTATCAGGAGTTTTACTGGGATGAGAATAATCAATGTCGGGATTTTAGGCTATGGCGTTGTGGGCGCCGGAGTGGCAAAACTGATAAAGGAAAAGAAAAAATTGCTGGAATCCAGGATCGGGGCTGTCCTGAACCTGAAAACCATTGCTGATATTGATACAACAACGGACAGGGGAATTGAACTTAAAGGCACAGCCCTTGTCAATGATGCTGCCTCTGTTATTGAGGATCCTTCCATTGATATCATTGTTGAGACAATTGGAGGTGAAACCGTTGCCAGGCAATTCATAGAAACTGCCCTTGATAACAGGAAGCACGTTGTAACGGCCAATAAGGCGCTTCTTGCAGATCATGGCAATGAACTTGTGTCCATGGCGCGCACAAACGGGGTTGATCTTGCCTTTGAAGCAAGTTGCGGAGGATGCATGCCCATAGTGAAATTCTTAAGAGAATCCCTTGTGGCAAACAATATCAGATCCATGTCCGGTATTCTGAACGGGACATGCAATTATATTCTGACAAAAATTTCAAAGGACGGCTCAAGTTTTGAAGATGCCCTTAAAATGGCCCAGGACCTTGGTTATGCCGAAGCTGAACCTTCCCTTGACATAGACGGGTTTGATACTGCCCACAAACTTGCAATATTAAATTCCCTTGCCCATGGAATGCATATTAATTTAAAGGATATCCATGTTGAGGGAATCCGGCATATCACACCGGATGATATTGCATCTGCCAGAGAATTTGGCTATACAATCAAACTTCTGGCAATAGGAAAGATACAGGGCGATCATGTTGAGGCAAGGGTTCATCCCACCATGATACCTGATTCAGACCCCCTTTCACATGTTGATTCCTCCATGAATGCCATTGCGATTGATGCTGATGCCACAGGCCGGACAATGCTGTACGGGCACGGAGCCGGGATGATGCCCACGGCAAGTGCAGTACTGAGCGATATTGCCGATATTGCCAGAAACATTATTTCCGGGATTACAAGACGGGTGCCAATAATGGGGTATCCTGAAGACAATATAATATCCAGGCCTGTTCTTCCAATGTCGGAACTCTATACAAAATATTACCTGAGATTTGACGCAAAGGATCACCCAGGTGTACTGGCGGAAATATCGGGTGTTCTCGGTGCGCATAATATCAGCATCAAATCGGTTCATCAAAAGGGGCGTAAAACAGACGGGCATGTGCCGGTCGTCATGATTACACATACTGCAAGGGAAGCGTGGGTTCAGGATGCGCTGAAACAGATCCTTGATACAGAAACGGTAACAGGAAACCCTGTTGTAATCAGGATAGAAGATAATAGTTGAAGGAGACCGTATCCAAAATGAAAATACTTGTAGCCGACCTGGAAGGGGTTTTTCTGCCTGAAATATGGATCAATGTGGCAGAAAAAACCGGAATTGAGGAATTGAGACTTACCACGCGCGACATAAGCGATTATGATGTGTTGATGAAAAAACGCCTTGCCATATTAAAGGAACACAAACTTAAAATCCAGGATATTGAAAATGTCATTGCCTGCCTTGACCCGCTTGACGGAGCCCTTGATCTTCTGAACTGGATAAGGCAAAAAACCCAGATCATTATTCTGTCAGACACTTTTGAGGAATTTGCAAAGCCTCTGATGGCAAAGCTGAATTATCCCACATTGTTGTGCCATAACCTTACAATTGATGAGCATGGCAATATAACTGATTATAATATCAGGATTGAAAATCAAAAACAGCAGGCAGTAAAAGCATTTAAAAAAATGAATTACCATGTGGTGGCTTTCGGGGATTCATACAATGATACTGCCATGATACAGGAAGCTGATCAGGGGTTCTTTTTTAACCCACCTGATTCAGTGAAAAAAGATTTTCCACAATTTCCCGTGGCAGATGATTATTGTCAGCTCAGGGCAATGATAAAATCCATACTTGACAATTAACAGGTTGCCTGCATGATCCGGATAGATGAATTCAAAAGGGTAAAAGTCCTTGTCATCGGCGATCTGATGATAGATGAATATCTGTGGGGCACAGTGGAGCGCATTTCCCCTGAAGCTCCTGTTCCCGTTGTATGTGTTACAGGAGAAACCCATACACTTGGAGGAGCCGGCAATGTCATAAATAATCTTACTGCCATGGGAGCTGATGTTATGGCCGTGGGAACAGCCGGGACCGGTGTGGCAGGCAGGATGATTTTTGAGAAACTGGAACAGCTTGGTATTGAAACCAGTGGAATAATAAGCGAGCCGGACCGCCCCACAACCCGTAAAACCAGAGTGATCGCATCAAACCAGCAGGTACTCAGGATTGACAGGGAGATAAAAAAAGACATAAACCCGGAAAGTTGTGAAAAACTGGTTAAAATAATCCAAAGAAAAATCACCAGTGCTGATCTTGTCATTATTTCAGATTATGACAAAGGGCTTGTTACACGTGAACTTGTACAGGCTGCAGTATCATTTGCCTGAACACAGGAAATAACTGATCTGTCAGACCCGAAATCACTTGATTTTTCAAAATATTCAGGAGTTTCCGTTCTGACACCCAATAAAAAAGAGGCAGCAGCTGCAGCCCATATGCAGATCTGTTCTGAAAGGGATCTTTTCAGGGCAGGCAGAAAAATCATGGAAGACGCAAACCTGGAAAAACTTCTGATTACCTGCGGCCGGGACGGCATGGCATTGTTTGAATCAGATGCAGCTCCCTATATAATAGAATCAAGGGCGCGCCAGGTATTTGATGTATCAGGGGCAGGGGATACGGTTATTTCAATTCTTGGCCTTGGCCTTGCCGTGGGAGCTTCATTCAGGCAAAGTGCCGTGATTGCCAATGCAGCAGCAGGAATTGTTGTGGGGAAAGTAGGAACTGCGACTGCTTCCGTAACTGAGCTGAACCGGGCCATTGAAGAATTGTGATAAATATCATTGTGTAAAGTTTGAAAAAAGGTTGACACGGGCAAACCAATTTATTATATTGCCTTTCGTTGATGCGGGGTGGAGCAGTCTGGTAGCTCGTCGGGCTCATAACCCGAAGGTCATTGGTTCAAATCCTTTCCCCGCTACCAAGAAACAACAGGGGCTTCAGCGTTCGGCGCTGGCCCCTTTTATGGTTTTTCCTGATTTTACGGGCAGCAGGTTGGTTTTGGATTTATCCCTGTGGGTTGTGGCAGCTTGCAGGTGGAAACCCTGAACTGTTGTTTAAGTCCTTGAACCGTCTTTTCTCAGACCTGAACCTGCAGGGAGGAGTATATGGTTATTATTACAACTCACAAGGGATCTGACTTTGATGCACTGGCATCTGCAGTTGCGGCAGGGGTGATTTATCCTGAAGCAAAAATTGTTCTGCCAAAATCCATTAATGCCAATCTCAAGGCTTTTTTATCCATTCACAAGGACCTGTTTGAATTCTATTCTCCTTCTGAAATTGATTTTGATCAGGTAACCAGGCTTATAGTTGTGGATACACATTCCTGGAACAGGCTTGAAGGCATGCAGGCTCTTAAAAAGAAACAGGACCTTGATATAATAATCTGGGATCATCACACACAAGGGGATATGCAGGCTTCGTGTGAAACCATAAAGGAAACAGGGGCCACAATTACCATGCTGGTAGAGGAGATAAAGCGTCAGAGAAAACTTATAACCCCGATTCAGGCCACTCTTTTTTTAATGGGGCTTTATGAAGATACAGGCAATCTGAGTTTTCCTTCCACACTGCCGGAAGATGCATATGCAGCAGGATTCCTTCTGGACAGAAAAGCTGACCTGAACATTCTTGGCACATTTCTGCAGCAGGCATACGGTAAAAAACAAAAAGATATTCTTTTTGAAATGATAAGAAAGGCCGAACGCAGAAAGGTGGGCGGATATTCAATAAGTATTTCCAAAATGGACATAGAAGGCAGGATACAGAACCTTGCCATGGTATTGCAGATGTACAGGGAAATTGTCAATGTGGATGCTGCATTTGGGATTTTCAGAGATATCGGGCGCGATAAATGCATGGTAATAGGCCGTAGCAATATTGACGAAATCAATATAGGAGTACTGATGCGAAGCCTTGGAGGCGGAGGCCATCCAGGTGCAGGATCTGCACTTTTAACGGCAGTAAATCCTGATGCAGTTGAAGAAATGATAACCGAGCTGATTGCAGGAAATCAGTATTCCTCGGTGATGCTTGCAGATATAATGTCATATCCTGTTGTTACTGTGACTGATAACACCACAATGGATGAAGCTGCCATGATATTGAGAGACATGGGATGTACAGGCATGCCTGTGGTGGATAAAGATGACAATCTTGTGGGAGTGATTTCGCGCAGGGATTTTAAAAAAATCAGAAAACACAACCAGATGCAGTCTCCTGTAAAGGCTTTCATGAGCAGGAATGTTATAACAATTTCACAGGACAAAAGTGCCATGGAAGCTGCAAGGCTCATGATAAAGCATGATATCGGCCGTATCCCCGTAATGCAGGACAAAAAAATAATCGGCATCATTACAAGGTCTGATGCCATGATGTATTTTTATGATCTTCTGCCTGACTGATTAATTTAAGTTCAGGCAGGGCAGCCAGTTTTACAGGCCCAATTTTTTTGCTGCCTTAACCGCAAGCTTTTCCCTGAAGATTTTTGAATTGTGCCTTATATCAACTGGAAACGATTTTTCAATGAAAACATGCTTTATATCTTCTGTCAGAGGGTTTGATCCTGCAAGTTCAAGCAGCTCTCTGACAAGTTTTTTCCTGTTTTTGACACCTGGGTACGGTTCTATGAATATGACAGGAACCTGTGCATCTGTCCGTCCTGCCCCTGCAAGCGCGCTTCTGAAAACTTTTTCGTGCTGATTGAATATGGCTTCAACCGGAATCGTGAAAAGGGTTTTATCCTTTGTAATGACCCTGTGGTTTTTACGGCCGCAGAACCATATCCTTCCCTTTGAATCCCTCCACCCGAGGTCTCCTGTTCTGTGCCATACTCTGCCGTCAGGGTCGGGAATTTTAGCAAGCATGTCAGCTTCGGGGTTGTCAAAATAATGTTCAGTTACAAGATCGGCTTTTACTGTTATTTCGCCCACCTGGTTTTCAGGCTCAATTATTCTGTCCTGAAGCTGGGTTATGGGGTCATCGGTTATTTTTATGATTTCAACCCTTGTATCGCAGATAGGCCGCCCTATGCACATGCCAAAACCCTTTTCAGACAATTTTTTTGTCTCTTCCAGGATTTCATTGGAAGCAATTGAAATAACAGGCACGGATTCTGTGGCTCCGTATGGGGTGTGAATCTGGGCATCTCCACATAAAAGTCCTGCAAAGCGCTCAATATTGTCAGGTGTTACAGGCGCACCCGCTGAAACAACGCGTCTCAGTGAAGGAAGCTTTATATTGTGTTTTTCCCCAAACCTGCCCACCCTGTTTAAAAGGGCAGGGGACGCAAACATATTGGTAACACCCTGGTTTTCAATTGCCTCAATGATTCTTGCGGGATTGACAAGAGCAGGTTTTGTCGGATCCATATCAGGGATAACTGCTGTCATTCCCAGTGCAGGGTCAAAAAGGGCAAATAAGGGAAATGTGGGCAGATCAATTTCATCAGGACCTATCTGGAAATGCTCCTGAATTTGTTTTATCTGTGCTTCAAAATTGCCATGTGTATATACAACTCCCTTTGCAGGGCCTGTGGATCCTGTGGTGAACACAATGGCTGCTGTTTCATCTTTTGTGGTCTGGGCCCTTGGATATGAAGTATCAGTATCCTGCATGAGCTGGTCAAGTGTGTGCCCTCCCCAGAACCAGCGCCTGCCTACGGTTACCCAGTGCCTGACAGATCTGAAAAATCCCGGCCTTAATTTGCGCAGAACATGAGCTTTTTCAACTCCTATGAAAGCCTTTGGTTTTCCCTGCCTGAGGCATTGAAGCATCCTGTTCAGGCCCATTCCTGGGTCCACCACAACAGGCACAGCCCCAACCTTGAACATTGCAAATATTGTAATGAAAAATTCAATACCCGGAGGTATCATTAATATTGTTCTTACACCCCTTGTGATTCCTTCATTTTCAAGGCCGAATGCAAGTCTGTCCGAGGCGTTCTCAAGCTGGGTGAAGGTCAGATGGGTATACATGACGCGGCCTTTTGAGTCGCGGCCTGCAGGATATACAACTGCCCGCTTATGGGGGAATTTCTCCTGGCTTTTTTTAAGGCTTGCTGAAATATTTGAATATGCGGTCATAAAAATTTCTTTTTCAGTTTATATATGGTTCCCTTGATAAATCCTTTTGGCGCTTTGTTCTTCTGTCTAAGTTTTGCTGTTATTTCAAGGGCAGGGGCCAGCGCTGTTTCAGCAAGTCCGGCCAGCTGTTTTTTCTGCTCTTTGATACGCGCCAGGCCAAGTTCCTGATTGACCTGGAAAAGAACAAAGGTCTCTTTAACCGGTTTTTCAATTTTTGTAAATGCTTTGGCAAGGGCATTTCTGGTTTTTTCCCAGACTTTTTTCTCCTTGTCTGCAATCTTTTTCTGATCAGGATAACGTTTGCCAATGGCATCAATTCTTTTGATTTCACTGTCAAGCAAGTTCATCTGAGTATTGAATGTGATAAAATCAGCATAAAGATCAGGAAAATAGTCAAAACAGAACCTTATCATTTCATCGGGGAGCTTGATATGGGTAAGTTGTATCTTTTTGTATGCCGGCCTTGCAGGCGAACCTGAATTTTTTGAAGAAAAAAAGAATGAATAGCCCAAATATCCCCCAATTCCCATGCAGATGAAAATCAGGAGGATAACAATAATTTTTTTAATTGAAAATTTCTTTTTTTTCTTTTCCTGAACACTTGCTCCGGCCTGGGGCTGTTCTTGTTTTTTGTCAGCCTCCGGCCTGTTCTTATCCCTGTTTTTTCTTTTTTTTCCAAATCCAAGCATGTCAGATGTTTTACCCCTGATTCAGGTTAAAAGTCAAAGCCCTGATTCAGATTTTTCATTCAGAAATTTTTCAATGAGGCAGGCTGTTTCCTCTGGCTTGTCTTCAAACAGATAATGTCCTGCATCATGAAAAACATGACAGGGCGCTGCGGGAAATCTTTTTTTAAATTCATCCAGAAAATGCAGGTCAAATACAAAATCCCCTGCACCCCATAAAAACATGAGATCAGCTGATTCAAGCCTGCAAAGGTGTTTGTCCGTATGATCGACAATGGCATGGCTTTCATCTTTTTCACTTATCGGTATGTCCCTGACAAATTTTAAGGTTGCAATCCTGTTTTTCCATGAATTGTAAGGCTCGATCAGCCCTTTTTTAACACGTGGATCAAGCGGTTTTTTAGTTGCAAGATAAAGTGCTCCTCTTGCAAAAAGATTCAGGCCGAGCACTGCAGGCACTGAAAAAAAGGGAAGATATTTTATCATCCAGAGAAGAAACGGGAATTTTTTATTTTCTGGCAGAAAAAAACCTGATGTGTTTGTGATGATGATTTTATCAATTTTTTCAATATTGTCCACAGCCCAGGCAAGGCCGATCATTCCGCCCCAGTCATGGAGAATAAAGCTGATTTTTTCTTTCAGGTTAAGGGTGGTGATGAGTGTATCAAGGTCTTTTATTCTTGAGCCAAGGGTATATGAATAATGCCTTTCATCAGGTTTGTCTGAAAATCCGCACCCTATGTGGTCAGGGGCAATGACGCGCATGTGTTTTGAAAGTTTTTCAGTATGATAACGGAAATAAAATGACCAGGTGGGGTTGCCGTGAACCATGATAACCGGTTTGCCCCTGCCTTTGTCAATATAATGGAGCATATTGCCGTTGATATTCAGAAAATTTGATTCAAAGGGATACAGGCCTTCAAATTTTTCCGTTGTGGTAAGTTTGCCGTTTATGATTCTTTTTACCATTCTACACCCAGAATATAGCAGTTAAGGCCAGAACCCACTCCGATGAATGCAACAAAATCGCCCGGCCTGAGAAACCCCCTTTCATCCGCAATTGCGGCTGTGATGGGAAGAGACACTGTCCCTATATTGCCGAGAAATGGAAATGTGGGAAAATCCTTTTTCATATCCACATTCAAAGCCTGGTAAAATTTCTGGTGATGCATGGCACCGACCTGGTGGCCGATGAATTTGTCCGGTTTGTCATCGGTAAGATTAAATTCCTTTTTGAACTGCATAAAGGTTTCAGAAGCAAGTCTGACCCCGTGCTCAAGAACTCCCTGGGCACTGGTTCTCATAATGATTTTTGATTCGGTCGGCATTCCCTTTTGTTCAAAACCCCAGTGACACAGCCTGTGGTGTTCTATGGCATTTCTCACCACTCCTCCTTTGAGTGTATGGCGCCTGTTTTCATCAGTGTTGAAGCTGCCGTCAGTCAATAACACAGCAGCAGCCCCTGAGCCGCCTGTCATGGTTGCCACAGCCTCTTTGTAGAATTCAATGGTTTTATGGGTATTGATTTCCTCAATTGTTGAATCCACAATCTGCCTGGCAGTTTCGCATGATACAACAAGACCTGCTTTTATGTTGCCAAGTTCAATCTCATTGGCCACATGGACAATGCCTGTAATCATGCCAAGGCAGGCGCTTTTAACGTCATAGATATGGGCATGGCTGCCAAGCCTGAGCTGATCTGCAACAGCACATGAGGTGGCAGGTTCAAATCCGTCCTGACATACTCCGCAATAGGCAATGGCACCAATGTCATCAGGGGAAAATCCTGCCTCGTCAAGGGCTTTTCTGCCAGCTTCTGCAGCATGGTCTGCAAGGGTATGATTCTCGTCCCAGTAGCGTCTTTCCTTTATGCCGGTAAGAGCCTGAAGATAACCGGGTTCAAATCCCACTGCCTCATAAAAAGGGGCAAGTTTTTTTTCGATTTCAGCGGTTGTGACAACATTTGGGGCAAGCTCATACCCGAATGATTCAATAAACACCTTTGAATATTTCATTTTTTTCTCCAGAAAGATTCAAGTTCGTCTTTGGTAAGGCCAATAATTTTCATTCCCATATTTTTATACAATACAATTCTCAGATCATCTGAAAACATGTGGGCATCTGCAATTACAAAGGGTTCCGGGTCATAGCCCATTTTTTTTATTTCTATTTCATACCTGGCTTTGCGGGTATCAGGAGTTACAGGGCCCCGGCATTTCAGATCGCTTTCATTATTTAACAGCACATCATAAAAAACCTCGTCTTTTTCACTTATCCATCCGAATCTCTGGGTAAAGATCCTGAGAGCGTGGGCACAGCATTCATACATCAAGGTGCCCGGCATTACCTGGTCATCAATGAAGTGACAGGTGAGAAACCAGTCATCAGGGTGGATATCAGCTTCCGCAATGATTGTGCCTAGGCCGAACCTGCCTCCTGAGGGATTGAAATCCAGCACTCTGTCAATGAGATGCATTCTGCCGCCTGGAAGGCGCATGTTCGCACCCAGTACAATTGAAGAAAAAGCGCTGCCAAATGCTTTTTCCATGTTGCCCGCCCTCAGGTGATCAACCTGTTCATCGGAAAATGCGTTTCTTTCCACAGGAGCCAGGGAAGGGATTTTCTGTTTTGTTCTGCATGGCATGGATTCGTCTTTTTTAAGGATAATTCCGCCTGAATTCCTGACTTCCCTGTCAGTGAAAAAACCTGCGCACCCATCCCTCATTGAAATGAAAAGCCTGCCGTTTATGTATCCTTTGTAATGGAAGAAAAACAGATATACATCTGCCTGCCTTAAAAATCTGTCAATTTCAATGTGATATTCAATGGTCTCACAGGGTTCCGGCAGAGATCTGTGAAAGGTGACTTTTGCATCCAGAAGCCTGTAGCTTCTTTTTCCCTGTACAATGTGGTCAATACCAAGATATGAACAGAGAAAAAGATCAGCCTGTCCGGCTTCAATGGATATGGAAACAGGAGCTTTGCCACCGTCAAGATACCATGCATTGTTTTTGACATCATGCTGGGTAATTATTTTTCCAGGGCCAAGGGACAGCATTTCCCCTTTTATATCAATTATTCTGTCGACAAGCATCAAAGGCTCATCTGGCAGCCTCACCCTTACAGGAAAAGTATCAATTATTTCAAATTTTTCCCCAAGGACATTGCCTGCCTTTCCAACGGCAAATTCAAGACACTGGCTGCGGTCAAACATCACCTTGTCTGCCGGGGAAATCTTCAGGTATGGATCATGGGCAAATTTTGCAAGGGCCTTTAATTGTTTTTCCATTTCCATCAGGTTGCCTTTGGAAAATTCGAGAAATTTTTCATGGGCCCTGCCTGTGGCAGCAGCGGTTTCGGCAATTATGGCAGGATCAGGGCACAGAACATGTTTTTTGTCAGCACGGGTGATTCTTTTTTGAATCAGATGCAGTATGTTTTCAGGAACAGGGCAGGGATTGATTTTGACAGCCAGCTCTGGGCTGTCATTCATCATTTCTGGGGCCTTTTTTCTTGTATCGTTATAATCTTGGGCCTGGTTTTCATATTTTTCAAGTATGAGATGGGCGCATGCTCCGTCAGGGGTCATTGAGGCAATACATGCCTTGTTTTTATGCCTGTCTGAGCTTCCATTGCCCGTATAAAGGCGCAGGCCGGCATGAATAACACAAAACATTGAGCTGGCAGCAAATGTATTGCCCATGACTGGAAATACAGATGAAACAGAACATGATTCATTTTGGGTGTCTGATTCCATAAAATTTTTTAGGATTGTATCTTCAATACGCCTGTCTGCACTGTTGTCACAAGATCCTTTTTCATATATGCACAATTCGGAAAATTCAGTTTTGGATTCTGCAAGGGCAGATTCAAGGCTGTCAAGGTATATCCCGTGCCTGAGCCTGTAATCAGGCTCAGGTTCTCCTGGCAGTGAACTGCCGCAG
>CAYUOB010000074.1:0-15435 GCA_964446145.1 uncultured Desulfobacula sp. | reverse complement strand
GAAACCCTGTCTCCTCCGGGTATGGGGCGCGCGGTGTACCCTCTTTTTTCTATTGCGTCTATGACAGCATTAATATTTTTTTCATCTGTGCCTTTTTTCATTACAATAAGCATTGATTTCCTCCATGTGGGTTTGTACCAGCATTCCCTGGTTTGGGCAATAAAAAAAGACGGCAGGTCAGGCTGTAATCCTTAGGACAAAGGGCTGCAATACCTGTCTGCAGCCCTTTGGATACCCTGATTTAAGAAATTTTAAAAAATTCAGATGTTCAGACCACAGCAGATGCATTACAAAAATACCGCCATCGCCGATATGAAAATCTGATGCGGGTATTCCGGGTCGCTGTGATTTTTGTGTATGTTTCTATCAATAAGAACATCATAATGGAAAGGCATTATAGAGCACTGTTTTTATTTGTCAACAGAAAATACCTGGAAAATTATTTATAAAAGTGAAAATCCTGCATCAGCGCAGGAAACCGGGCTTATTGAATGGTTTTTATGAAATTCAGGGCTTTCGCTTATTGAAAAATATGGCCAAGTTTATTATATAGGGTATGTTTTATTTGTATCAGGCATTAACCAGATTTAGATCCGGGGTATCAAAAATGGAACATATTCAATTTAAAAATGAACCCCCTGATGTGGTGGAAGCCCTTACCGGCGGGATAGCGCATGATTTTAACAACCTTCTGGCGGCAATCAAGGGGCGTGCATCCCTTATGCTCAATTCTGTCAAGCCTTCTGATCCTCTGTATCATCATATTCTTGAGATTATACGCTGCATTGATAAAGGTTCTGAAATAGCAGACCAACTCCTCGGGTTCGCAAAGGTGGATGAATTTTATCCCACCAGTTTTGATATTAACAGGCTGGTGCGCAAGGTTATGGAAAACCTTGACCTTAAGGATAAAAATATTGTCCTTGATGTGGCTCTTGATTCCAGGCCCCTTATGGTTGAAGCTGATGCTGAAAAAATTAATCAGGTATTGCTTGCAATTGTTGACAATGCAATACAGGCCATGCCAAAAGGCGGCAAGCTTTCCGTCATAACGGAATCTGCTGCAATACTGAACGGAACTGCCGAAGCATACGGGTTGAATACAGGATTTTTTGTCAAAATTACAATTTCAGATACAGGTATCGGAATTGACAGCGATATGCTGGAAAATATTTTTGCTCCTTTTTATTCAATTGATCATGAAAAACATCCCGAAAGAAAAGGGCTCGGCCTGACATTTGCCAGAGAGATTATCCAGAACCATAATGGCATTATTGACGTATGGAGTTCGCCGGGTCAGGGCTCCTCGTTTGCTGTGATTCTGCCTTTGAAGGAAACAGCAGATACAATGGATATCCCTGGAGAAAAAGAAAAACTTGTGCTTGGGCATGAGCTGATTCTTCTTGTTGATGATGAGCAAAGAATCCTGACAGTTGGCCGGGAAATCTGCAAGGCCCTTGGTTATAGCGTTATTACCGCATCTTCAGGCAAAGAGGCTGTTCAATTATATAAAAAGAAAAAAAATAAAATCAATCTTGTGATCCTTGATATGATCATGCCTGAAATGAACGGGCTTGAAACATTTCTGGAACTGAAAAAAATCAATCCTGAAATCAAGGTTCTGCTTTCAACCGGATATTCCATTGATGACAAGGCTCAGGAAATGCTCAGGCAGGGATGTCAGGGTTATATTCTGAAGCCGTATAATGTGATTGATTTTTCACATAAATTAAGGGAAGTCCTGGAATTATAGGAATATTTTTTCTCAGAATTTGCGGAAAATACATGGTTTAACCTCTTGATTTTCCGGATGGATTCAATCCTTGACACTTGTCGTGCTATCTTCTATAGTCCTTGAAAATTATTTAACTTTGACAATATCCGGCTTGACTGAAAATATATAAGATGATTAATTTTGACAATTCTGCACCGGTGAAACTGAAAGGTGTGGGTGATGGTTTCTGGATCACCCTTGACCCGGACTGCCCTGAAGATACCCTGAAAGCTGAGATTGATAAATTGTTCGGGAATTTAAGCCACCTGGCTGTGAATTCAAGCGTGGTGATAGATATCAGGGATGATGAAGATCATGATGATATGGTCAGAGAGCTTGCAGCATACCTTAAGGAAAATTTTGAGGTTGCAAAGGTATCAACTCCTCCTGAAAAACGTTCCATTCCGGTTGAACGGATACGCAGGCGAGACCTTTCAAAGGGATGGAATCACCATACAAGTGATGTGCTCATGCTCAGGGGCAGGGTAAGATCGGGCCAGAAAATTGAAACAGGAAAACATGTTGTGATTGCAGGGGATGTCAATCCGGGTTCGGAAATTATAGCAGGGGGCGATGTCATTATTCTCGGCAGGCTTGCAGGCAAGGTGCATGCAGGTTCTCCAAATGATGAGAATGCCATTGTTTTTGCCTTGGAATTCAAGCCTACCCAGGTAAAAATAGGCAAAATTGCCGCTGCCGGGGTTGATGAGGATTTCAGTGCAAAACCTGAGTATGCATGTGTGGAAAACGACGGGATTATTGTTAAGGATTACATGAAAACAAATCCTTTCCGGAAAATGCCGTGGCCTGAAGCCATTTAAGTAATACTTTGAAACGAGGTGTGAATTGGAAGGTAAAGTAATCGTAGTCACATCAGGGAAAGGCGGAGTTGGAAAGACAACTGCCACTTCTTCCATTGGTGCGGCCCTTGCCCTGGAAGGCAAGAGAGTTGCCATTGTGGATATGGACATAGGTCTTAGAAACCTTGATGTGGTTATGGGGCTGGAAAACAGGATAGTGTTTAACATTGTGGATGTTGTCCAGGGAAAATGCAAGATCAACCAGGCAGCAATAAGGGACAGGAGGATAGACAACCTTTTTCTGATTCCCGCATCCCAGAGCGATAACAAGGATGTTCTTACAACTGCAGGCGTGGAAAGGATTGCAAATCAGCTCAGAAAAGAATTTGACTATATAATAATGGATTCTCCTGCAGGAATTGAAAAGGGGTTTGAAAATTCCATAGTGGGGGCAAATGAAGCCCTTGTTGTATGTACTCCTGATGTGTCTTCCGTAAGGGATGCTGACCGGGTTATCGGGCTTTTGTATTCAAGATCCCTGACTCCCAGGCTTATTGTAAACCGCATTGAGCCCGCCAGGGTTGAAAGGGGAGAAATGCTCAGTCATGAGGATGTCCTGGATGTTCTTTCCATTGAGCTTGCGGGGCTTGTACCCATGGATGAACAGGTATTGATTTCGTCAAATACCGGCACCCCCCTTGTTCTGCAGAATGATTCAAAGGCAGGCCAGGCATTCAGGAGGATTGCAAGGAGACTGAACGGAGAAGCAGATCTTCCAATAGAAGTCCCTGTTCATCGTACCAGTGTATGGAAAAAAATCAGCAAGACTTTCGGCTTTAACAGATAAGGAGCTTTGAATGTTAAACAGATTATTGAAAAAGTTCACAGGTCAGAAATCCAGCAAGGATGCTGCCAAAAAAAGGCTCCAGTTTTCACTGATTTATGACAAGCTTGAGGTCAATGACACTACCTTGACTGATCTTCAAAGAGATATTGTATCGGTGATTTCCAATTATTTTGAAATTGACAAGAATGCTCTTGAGCTTAAGGTGAAAAGAGATGACGATGTGTCTGCACTTGTATTTAATACACCTATTTTAAATGTAAGAAGAAAAAGAGCATAATATAGACAGGATCATTGTTATGATACGCCGGAACCGTTTTCATGGTTCCGGCGTTTTTTATGTAATAAAATCAGGTCTCCGGTGTGAAAATTTTTATTGAAAGTTCCTGGAGCTGCTGTGCAGAAGGCCTTGAAGGAGCTTCGGTCAGAAGACATGTGGCTTTCTGTGTCTTGGGAAATGCAATTACATTTCTTATGGAATCTTCCTTGCATAAAAGCATCATGAGGCGGTCAAGCCCGAATGCAATTCCACCGTGGGGAGGCGCTCCTGATTTAAGCGCTTTCAGCAGAAAACCAAATTTGTCATTTGCCTGTTTTTCATCAATTCCAAGGCATTCAAGCACTTTTTCCTGAAGCTCGCTTGAATGGATACGAATACTGCCGCCTCCAAGTTCAATGCCGTTCAGAACCAGGTCATATGCCCTTGATCTGACAGCAAGAGGGTCAGATTCAAGTTTTTCCATATCTGATTCAAGGGGGGCTGTAAATGGATGATGAAGCGCCTGGTAGCGTTTTTCTGTTTCATCATATTCAAGAAGCGGGAATTTTGTGACCCAGGTGAATTTATAATCATCATCTGAAATCAGGTCAAGACGCCTTGCAAGTTCATTTCTGAGCTGGCCTAAGGCTTCATTGGCGATTTTTGCCTTGTCAGCCACAAAGAAAACAATATCATCCTTTTCAAGGTCAAGCCTTTCAGTCAGAGCCTGTTTTTCATCATCTGTAAAGAATTTTGCAATGGGAGACTGCCAGCCATCTTCCCGTATTTTTATCCATGCAAGGCCCTTGGCCTTGTAAACTGCTGCAAAAGCAGTGAGCTCGTCAATCTGTTTTCTTGTGAATGAGGCGCAGCCCTTTGCATTGACCGCCTTGACAACACCTCCGTTTTTCACGACACTTGCAAATACCTTGAAGCCTGCATCTTTTACAATATCAGAGATATCGCATAATTCCAGCCCGAACCTGAGATCCGGCCTGTCCAGCCCGAATCTTGACATGGCTTCATCATAACTCATCTGTGCAAAAGGGGTTTCAAGGTCCAGATTGAGCACAGCCTTGAACACAGCTTTTATCATGCCTTCGGCAATTTCCATGATCTGCTGTTCATCTGCAAATGAAAGCTCCATGTCTATCTGGGTAAATTCAGGCTGGCGGTCAGCTCTCAGGTCTTCATCCCTGAAGCATTTGACAATCTGATAATATCTGTCAAAACCTGAAATCATTAATAATTGTTTGAAAAGCTGAGGAGACTGGGGAAGCGCATAAAATTCACCCTGGTTTACCCTTGAGGGCACAAGATAGTCCCTTGCCCCTTCAGGAGTGCTTTTTGTGAGAAAAGGAGTCTCAATATCAATAAAGCCGTTCTGATCCAGGAAATTCCTTATTGTCATGACAGCTCTGTGCCTTGCCATGATATTGTTTTTAAGCTGGTTGCGCCTCAAATCCAAGTATCTGTACTGCAGTCTTATGGTTTCAGATGCTTCAACCCTGTCTTCTATCTGAAATGCCGGAGTTTCTGCCCTGGAAAATATTTTAAGCTCATTTGCCATCACCTCAATGGCGCCGGTGTCCATTCTGGGATTGACCATGTCATCAGGCCTTGCAATTACCCTGCCTTTTATGCCTAGGACATATTCGTTTCTGATTTCCTGGGCTTTCTTGTGCACTTCCTGTGAATATTCCGGATTGAATACGACCTGGGTAATGCCTTCTCTGTCCCTTAAATCAACAAAAATAACTCCTCCGTGGTCACGGCGGTGCTGAACCCAGCCCATCAGGACGACTTCAGTGTCTATATCCGCCTCTCTGAGCTGACGGCAATGATGCGTTCTTTTCATGTTTCCGAGTAAATCAGTCACTTGGGTTTTCCTCAAATTTTAATTTGTAATTTCCTGATCAGTTCAGGAATAAGATTTTCAACGGGAAGAACAGTCTGTTCCCTTGTTGTCATGTTTCTCAGAACAAGGGAATTATCCGCAAGTTCATTTTCCCCTGCAATCAGTACATGGCCTGCGCCGAGTTTGTCTGCCCGTTTCATCAGGGCTTTCAGGCTTTTTCCCCTGAAATCCATCTCTGTTCTGATGCCTGCAAGATTAAGCTCGCAGAGCCAGTGATATCCCATTTCAAGGGCGCGGTCTCCCAAGGTTACAATGAACAGGTCAGGACAGGAAGGTTCAGGGCAGGCTCCCACCTGCTCCATGACCTCGACCAGGCGGTCAAAACCTATTGCAAATCCGATTCCAGGGGTCTGCGGGCCTCCAAGTTCCTTTACAAGGCCATCGTATCTGCCTCCTCCTGCCACGGCGCTTTGTGCGCCAAGTGCTGTGGTCTGAATTTCCCATGCAGTCCTTGTATAATAATCAAGGCCGCGCACAAGGGAATTATCCACCAGAAAGTCAACTTTCTGTTTTTCAAGAGCTTTTTTAACCATGCCAAAATGCTCTGCGCATTGGTCACAAAGATGATCAATGGTTGCAGGTGCATCTGCAATGGCGCTTTTACATTCAGGAACCTTGCAGTCAAGGATTCTTAAGGGATTTTTATTCATCCTTTCAAGGCAGTTTTCACACAGGGCATCTTTTTTTGATTCAAGAAACTCAAGAAGCGCTTTCTGGTAGCGGGGCCTGCATTCAGGGCATCCAAGGGAATTGACATGTGCGACAAGTCCGGAAAGTCCTATGCGCCTGAATAACTCATTGAGCAGAAAAATGAGCTGGCTGTCAATAAAAGGAGATTCAATGCCGAAAACTTCCACATCAATCTGATAGAATTGACGGTATCTTCCTTTTTGCGGCCTTTCCCTTCTGAACATGGGGCCTGTCATGTAAAATTTTCTTACGGGGTCAGCAGCATACATCTTGTGCTGAATATAAGCCCTTGCAATGGAAGCTGTGGCTTCAGGCCTTAATGTCAGTTTGTCTCCCCTGCGGTCGGCAAAGGTATACATCTCCTTTTCCACAATATCGGTGGCTTCTCCGATACTGCGGGCAAAAAGAGCGGTTTTTTCCAGAACCGGAATCCTGATTTCCCTGAATCCAAATGATTCAAACAGGCTGGCAGCCTCTTTTTCAATGGTCTGCCACAGAAGAATCTGTTCAGGCAGAATATCTCTGAACCCTCGTATGGTCTGCATTATTATGCTCTTTGTTTTCCTTTGATTTTCTTCAAAATTTAAATTAAACGCTATATATAGATTAAAATCAGACTGTTAGTCAACTATTCTTTTCTTATTTTTACACTGTTTGCGTGTGCGCCAAGCCCTTCTGTCCGGGCAAGGAGTATTACATCATCGGCTTCCCTCTCAAAAGCCTGTCTGGAATAATGAATGAGGCTGGTTTTTTTTGTGAAGTTTTCCACGCTTAATGCAGATGAGAATCTGGCGGTTCCTGCTGTGGGCAGAACATGATTGGGCCCTGCAATATAATCTCCCATGGGTTCAGGTGTATAACTGCCTAGGAACAATGCTCCTGCATTATGAATTCTGTCAATGAGGTCAAATGGATTTTTTACGACCAGTTCAAGATGTTCCGGTGCAAGGCGGTTGGCAAGGTCAATTCCGGTTTCAATATCAGGAACCACCATTGCTGCTCCGAAGTTTTCAATGGATTTTTCGGCAATATCTTTTCTTGCAAGTTCAGCAGTCTGTTTTTCAAGTGCATCAATTGTTTCAAGGGCAAGTTTTTCAGAATCCGTTACAAGTATGGCAGAAGCCATGACATCGTGTTCCGCCTGGGACAACAGATCAGCAGCCAGAAAATCAGGTCTTGCTTCTTTATCTGCAATGATCAGAATTTCACTGGGGCCTGCTATCATATCTATCCCCACAATGCCTGCAACCAGTTTTTTGGCAAGGGTAACATAGATATTGCCGGGGCCGACAATGACATCCACTTTTGGCACGGTTTCCGTGCCAAATGCCAGGGCTGCAATTGCCCAGGCACTGCCTGCCTTAAAGACAGAGGTTATGCCGACCCTTTTTGCTGCGGCAAGTATATGAGGGTTTATTCTGCCGTCCTCCATGGGAGGCGTCATCAGGTTAATGGATTCAACACCTGCTGTTTTTGCCGGAATCCCGCCCATGAGCACAGATGACACAAGAGGGGTCTTGCCGCCTTTGGCTCCCGGCGCATAGATCCCTGCCGCACTGACAGGTTTCACAAGCTGGCCCACCATGACCCCGTTTCTCGGAGTATCAATCCATGAGTTCTCCTTCTGACGCCCATGAAATGATTCAAGCTGAGTTACGGCACGGTCAAGGGCTTTTAAAAAGGATGCATCAACCTGTTTCATGGCAGTATCAAATTCATCAGGAGTCACCTTCAGCTCATCAATGCCCACCCTGTCTGAATCAAATTTGCGGGTATACTCGACAAGGGCCCTGTCTCCGTTACGCCTTACATTTTCAATGCAGGCCTCAACTGTTTTCTGGTCCTGGTCTGAAAATCCAAGGCCGCGGGAAATGATGTTTTCCACCCTTTTTTCAGCTTCTGCGGAAGGGTAATGATATAATTGCATTTTTTTATGGTTCCAAAATCTTAAGTTTAAATATATCTGACAAATATAATAAGGGCAGAATATCTACCCTTATCATGGTATGCGTTAATATTATTTATTAAATATTAAAATTCAAGTGTTTTTGACAATTCATCACCGGAAAAATCCCAGGTTGTATTATGCGGAGGCAGGGTTTCACTGAACATTTCAGGAAGTCTGTCATCCACACTGGTAAAGCCTGCTTTTGCATTGAATTCTTTTTCATTTCTCAGCACGGACCTTCCAAGTTCAAGCGCATCATCAGGTGTGAGGGAAAGGCCGTGCCTTGCATTTATCATGTCAACAATGGTTGAAAGCCCGTCCTCATTATCCAGCACTGCAAATGCCACAAACAGGCACAGGCCGGCAGAGTCAATGGCGGCAGTTGCAACCTGAAGGCCCTGGGACAATTCAATATTGCCTTGCTTTTTAAGGGGATCAATTGTTCCGCCTACACCCAGAATATTGGCTGTAACTCCATAGCCTGCCGTATGGTCAGCCCCCATGGGAGTTGTCGCATATGTCACACCAACGCCTTTACAGGCTCTTGGGTCATATGCAGGAAACGCCTGATTTTTTACAACAGGTATACGGTCAACCCCGAGGGCTTCTCCTGTGAACACAGCTCCATTGCCGATGATTTTTCCTTCAGGAACTCCTTCCTTTACCTTGGACAGAAGTTCAATGGCTGCCCTGCCGTCTCCCCATGGGATCATGCCGCCTTCCATTGCGATTCCAAGGGCAACACCTGTTTCAATTGTGTCAAGCCCGAAATCATCACACATCATGTCAAGGGTTGCAATGTCGTCAAGGTCTTTGATGGTGGTGTGTGCTCCAAAAGCCCAGATGGTTTCATATTCAAAACCACAGGTCAGGTATTTGCCGTCACTGCCGTGGTAGACATTGGAACACTGGATTACACAGCCGGGATGGCATGGTTCAGTAGTGATTCCGCCCCTGGCCTTTATATTCTCAGCCATTTTTTCGCCGCTTATGTCCTGGGCATGCTCAAACCTGCCTGCCCTGAAGTTTTTTGTGGGCAGAGCCCCTGCTTCATTGATCACATTGACAAGAACAGCCGTGCCAAAGGCAGGGAGGCCTTCTCCTGTAACCGGATGCTTTTTCAGCATTTCAACCCATCTTTTATTGGCAGTCTTGAATGCATCGGGATCTTTTACCTCCAGGCGCGGGGCACCTTTATCGTTAACTACAATGGCCTTGATTTTCTTTGACCCCATTACAGCACCCAGGCCGCCTCTGCCATGTGCCCTTCCCGGCCTTCCATTCATGTCCGCCTGGTTGATGCTGGCGCTTTTCAGGCATTGTTCTCCTGCCTGCCCAATACTGAGAACGCCTGTGTTTTTGCCGTATTTTGCCCACATTTCTTCCATGACGGCATAATTGCCCTTTCCCTTGAGATCTCCTGCAGGAAGTATCTGCACCCCATCGTTATTGATGACAATAATGCTGTAATCATCTGAGTCCGGCTTGTCTTCAAGGACAAGGGCGGCGATGCCGAGTTTTGCCAGTTTCTGTGAAACAAGTCCCCCTGCATTGCTTTCCTTTATGCCTCCTGTCAGGGGCGATTTGGCTCCGGCTGAAAGCCTTCCTGAATCTGCAGCAGGAGAGCCTGCAAGGATTCCGGGCGCAAATACGAGTTTATTTGATTTTCCGAGCGGATGACAGGTTGCAGGAACTTCGTCCAGAATCATTTTTGATGTCAGTGCCCGGCCTCCAAGACCGGCATAGTCAGAAGGAAGCTCCTCAAAACTGAATGTTTTTTTTCTTGTGTTGACCCTTAATAATTTCCCCATTTTTTCCTCCTTGGCAAAGTTTGTTTAATAAAACAGATGAATTAATACATACTCATGGTGTATCAGAATGTATTTTCGTTTAAGAAAGGCTGCCTGATTGAGATAATTCAAGCAGCCCGTCAAAATCTTTGATTAATATGGTTCTTGCCTTTACATCAATAAAGGAAAGCTTTGTCATTTTATTCAGCACCCTTGATATGGTTTCAGGAGTTGTGCCGATCAGGCTGGACAGCTGAGTTTTTGATATTGGCAGAACAACATTGTGCTGAGAATTCTGTTCCTTTGAAAGGGTGAGTATATATGCAGCAAGCCTTGCAGGAACCTCTTTGAGGCTTAAACTCTCAATCTGCATTGTGAAATCCCTGAGCCGTCTTGACAAATCAGAAAGCAGAGTCATGCCAAGGCCGGGGGAGCGCGTGATAAGCTCCACAAACCTGTGGCGGGGCAGAAAAATAATCAGGGATTTTTCAAGAGCCATGGAAGATGCAGGAAAATTTTTGCCCTCAAACACGGGAACTTCTCCAAAGGTATGGCCCGGCCCGTAAATATGAAGGATCTGTTCCTTTCCTTCAAAGGACAGTTTGAAAACCTTTATCTTTCCCTTTGCCACCATATAAATGCCGTCTCCTGTATCACCCTCGTGGAATATGATTTCTCCTCTTTTAAATTCAAGGCTTGTGGCAATTGCAGCAAGCTTTTCAAGGTGTTCATCCTCCAGCCCTGAAAAAAGAGGTATTGTTTTTAAAGTTTTAATATTATATATTTTTCCAATCAAATTTCTAAAAAATAAAAATTTTCAACTTTATTTAAAAAATTTAAAGATTACTTGACCCAGATCAAGGAAATACATCCTTTTTTATAATAAGTTCAATCCAGGATGTAAAGATCAATTGTTCGTCAACCATAAATTAAGGAGAAACAGCCATGTTTTGTTTTCAATGTCAGGAAACAGCAAAAAACCAGGGATGTACAATTAAAGGAATGTGCGGCAAGGAAAATGATACTGCCAATCTTCAGGACCTGCTTATTTACAATCTTAAAGGAATCGCGGTGATTGCAGAGCAGGCAAAGGCCAAAGGTGCAGAAGTCCCCAATAGTGCCGGCCTTTTCATAGCACAGGCCCTTTTCACCACGATAACCAATACCAATTTTGATGATGACAAGATTGTTCAGTGGATTCTTGATGCTCAGAAGGTCAAAAAAGACCTGTATGAAAGCGTAAAGGACAAAGTGGGTTCAGACCTTCATGAAAGTGCCATGTGGTATTCTGACGATCCCGGCTCTTTTCAGGCAAAGGCTGAAACTGTAGGAGTTCTTGCAACTGAAAACGAGGATGTAAGGTCTCTTCGCGAACTTCTTGTCATAGGCCTTAAAGGAATAGGGGCATATGCAGATCATGCGGCTGTTCTTGGTGTTGAAAAAGATGAAATTTATGATTTCATGTATGAGGCTCTTGCTTCAACCACAAAGGATCTTTCCGTGGATGAGATGGTTGCGATGGTGCTTAAAGCGGGAGAGGTCGCTGTCACCACAATGGCTGCTCTGGACGAGGCCAATACCGGAACATACGGCCATCCTGAACTGACAGAGGTCAACCTTGGAGTTGGAACCAATCCCGGAATTCTGATTTCAGGCCATGACCTCAAGGACATGGAAGAACTTTTGCAGCAGACAGAAGGCACAGGGGTTGATGTTTATACCCACGGAGAAATGCTGCCTGCCAATTATTATCCTGCGTTCAAGAAATATGCCCACCTCAAGGGGAATTACGGCAGTTCCTGGTGGCATCAGAATGAGGATTTTGAATCATTTAACGGCCCGGTACTCATGACCACCAACTGCATTATCCCCATGAAAAAGAAAAATACTTATAAAGACAGGGTTTTTACAACAGGTGTGGTTGGTTATCCAGGCATAAAACATATTCCGGACAGAGTTGACGGCAAGGCAAAGGATTTTTCCGAAATAATTGAACTTGCCAAAAAATGTCAGCCTCCAACAGAGATAGAAACCGGCAAAATAGTGGGCGGATTTGCAAGAAATCAGGTGCTTGCGTTGGCTGACAAGGTCGTGGATGCAGTGAAATCAGGTGCTATTAAGCGTTTTATTGTAATGGCAGGCTGTGACGGGCGTCATAAATCAAGAAATTATTTTACAGAGGTTGCACAGAAACTGCCGAAGGATACAATAATTTTGACGGCAGGATGTGCAAAATACCGTTATAATAAACTGGATCTCGGCGATATTGGTGGGATTCCACGGGTGCTTGATGCAGGACAGTGCAATGACTGCTACTCTCTTGCCGTGATTGCTCTCAAGCTCAAGGAGGTTTTCGGGCTTGAGGATATAAATGAGCTTCCTCTGTCCTTTGATATAGGATGGTATGAGCAGAAAGCAGTCGCAGTTCTTCTTGCTCTGCTGCACCTGGGTGTGAAGGGAATAAGGCTTGGACCCACAATCCCTGCATTTATTTCTCCTGCTGTGCTGGATGTTCTTGTCAAAAATTTTGACATCAAGGCCATTACAGAGCCTGAGGCGGATATAGAAGCCATGATGCAGGGAAAATAAACCTGCCGTAAAACAGGACAGGGCGGGCATGAACATGAATTTTTGCCCGCCCTGTAATTTTAAAGGCAAAATAATAAGGATGCTGAAATGAAATGCCCTGGACAGGATACTCAATATTGGAACAAGGAAGCAATTTTTGAGACAGAATGCCCGGAATGCGGACATATCATAGAGTTTTTCAAGGATGATGCCACTAGAAAATGTCCGAATTGCAAAAAGAAAATTGTTAACCCCAGAATGGATTTCGGATGTGCCTCCTATTGCAAATTTGCCGAACAATGCCTTGGCACTCTGCCTGAAGAATTTATAGCTCAGAGAAATGATCTTTTAAAAGACAGGGTGGCTGTTGAAGCAAAAAAATATCTTGGGACGGATTTCAAACTCATAGGCCATGCCTCCAGAACTGCAAATTTTGCAGAGAAAATAGGGAAACTGGAAAAAGCAGATCTTGCAGCTGTTTTATGCGCTGCCTATCTTTATAATATTGAGGGCAGCGACAAAAAAGCCTGTCTTAATACAGCAGAACAGATAATGACACAGCTTGGCGCACAAAAACAGTTGATAAAGCAGGTTCTTGAGCTTGTATCCGGTTCAGGACAGGATACACAAGAAGACATAAACAAGATGGTTCTGCATGATGCAGATACACTGGCCCGCATGGCTGAATGTGACGGAAAAGATGAAATTGATACCCAGGCATTGACAGCCAGGATTGAACGCCTGTTTAAAACTGAAGCAGGAAAGGAGCTGGCCCGTCAGGTACTGACAGACAGGGCATAACCGGCCGGGTGAAAAAAATTCACATATAAGGGAAGGTGGCTGATATGAAGGTGATGAGAAAAATAATTGAAATTGATGAGGAAAAATGTACCGGGTGTGGTAATTGTGTGCTTGCATGTGCAGAAGGGGCTATTCAGATTATTGACGGAAAGGCAAAGGTAATTTCTGATAAATTCTGTGACGGGCTTGGTGCATGCATTGGCGAATGCCCTGAAGATGCATTGAGGATTATTGAAAGGCAGGCTGAGGATTTTGATGAAGAGGCTGTCGCGCAGTTTTTAAAACAGAAAGCAGGGCAGGAAGCAGGTCATGCAGCCTCAGGAGGGTGTCCTTCCTCTGCAATGAAAATTTTTCCGGGCGCAGGAGGGCCAGATCCGTGTGCTGCTGCCAATAAACCTGTAATGCAGGCTTCACAGGGCAGTTCATGCCTGGGCCATTGGCCGGTTCAGATCATGCTGGTTCCTCCCGGAGCTCCCTTTCTCAAGGATGCAGATCTTTTAATAGCAGCAGATTGTGTGCCTGTGGCATATCCTGATTTTCATGCTGATTTTTTAAGGGGCAGGGCTGTAATGATAGGATGTCCTAAATTTGATGATCCTGAGAAAAATATAGAAAAACTGGCTCAGATTTTTAAAGGATCTGGCATAAAAACCATTACAGCTGCAATAATGGAAGTGCCCTGCTGTTCAGCCCTTCCTGTAATCATAAAAAGAGCCCTTGAAAAGGCAAAAATTAATATCCCCTTAAAAGAGGTCGTCATAAGTTCAGCAGGGAAGATCCTTTCATGAAATGGTCGCAGGAGGCGGAAAAAGCCCTTGAAAAGATTCCTTTTTTTGTCCGGAAAAAGGTAAGAAAAAAGGCTGAAGAATTCACTGCTTCAAAAGGCAAAGCCTGTGTCGATGTTTCTGACCTTGGTGAATTGAAGAAGAAATTTCTCTCCAGGGAAGGAATGGAAAAACAGATAAAGGGTTATGAAGTTGTATCGTGCTTTGGGGATTCAGGGTGCCCCAATTCCGCAGTCTCATGCGCCTGCCTTTCAGAAGATATCAGGGCTGTTTTTGAAAAGGAGGATATTCTTTCTTTTTTAAAGGAAAATGTAAAGGGCGGTCTGAAGTTTCACCATGAATTCAGGGTGGTCCTGAGTGACTGTCCCAATGCATGTTCAAGGCCTCAGATAGCCGATATCGGCATTATCGGAGCTGTGCGCCCGCGTGTCGTGCATCATGCGCCATGCACCATGTGCAGAGCCTGTACCGCCCTGTGTGCTGAAAATGCCATTGTTCTGGATTCAGATGAAGAAAGGCCTGTTATCAATAGGGATAAATGCCTGATGTGCTCAAAATGTATAGAGGTCTGCCCTTCGGCTAGTCTGGATGTTGATGAATCAGGATTCAGGGTGCTGGTGGGCGGAAGGCTGGGCCGTCATCCAAGGCTCGGCATGGAGCTTGATGGTATTTTTTCCCATGATCAGGTTCTGGAAATCATAAAAAAATGCCTTAAATTTTATAAGACAAATTCAAAGGACGGCCAGCGGTTTTCCCATATCCTCTCTTCAGCAGATCAGATCGGTCTTCCCTGATTTCTGATATTTGTGTAAGAAATTTTCTTACACAAATATCAGAAAATTTCTGCTTGACTTGCATGATTTATACCTAATATCGTGTTTTAAACAGGATATCTCCCGCTTGCTTCATTTTTTTAACAAATTTTTAACCCATCAAAGGAGACGGCAAAAAATGAAAAAATTATTTTCTTTTATTGTGATTTCAGTGTGTTGCATGGCAATCTCAATCCCTGGAGTGTATGCAAAGAAAAAACCGTTTAAAATAAGGTTTTCCCATGTTGTTTCGGAAAATACTCCAAAGGGCTGGGGAGCAAAGGAGTTTGCAAAAAGGGTGAATGAAGAGCTTAAGGGCAGGGTTGTGGTTAAAGTTTTTCCGAATGCTCAGCTTTACGGAGATAATCAGGCCATAGGAGCCCTTTCTGCCGGGTTTATAGAGATGGCTGCTCCGTCATCTGCAAACTTCATAGGCTCAGTGCCTG
>CAYUOB010000073.1:0-15437 GCA_964446145.1 uncultured Desulfobacula sp. | reverse complement strand
CTGGAGCCAATGTACGGATTCGAACCGTAGACCTGCTCATTACGAGTGAGCTGCTCTGCCACCTGAGCTACATTGGCTCAGGCTTATAAATACGCTATTTTCCCCTGATATTCAAGACCGGGCAGGGCAATCATTTAAAAAAAATCAGGGAACTAGAACCAGCCTTGATTTTTCATGTCTGTCAATTGCAGTGTCACTGAACCACCAGTAGGATTTTTTCCCGCTCATGAAATTTTTTATCTGGTCTTTCTGATGTGGAGAAAATGTCCGTGCTGACACTCCTCCCGGAATAACTGCCATGACCTTGTCCATATCCGACATGTCCACAACCATGCGAAGAGCTGCACAATGTGTGACCTCGAACGGTTTGTCATAGTCATACCATCCCCTGTAAAGGGTCTCTCCTGAACCTCCCATTGGCATGGGCCCGGTTCCAAGTATCCTGCCTGCAATGCCTTTTCTTGCAAGGGGGTTGACCAGCTCAAGGGTGTGGATTTTCCCCCACTTCCATTGCTCAGGGTCATTGCCCAGCAGGGGAACAAGGGCTTTTTTTGCCTGCAGCGCTGCTTTGTGGAACATATCAGTCATGGATTCTTTTATATCCGGTGTTGTGGTGTCGTCAAACCAGATACTGTGTCCTTTTAATACCATCTGCGTCAGCTTTTCCTGCCAGAAATACCAGTTGTCAAGAAAGTTCATTATAATTTTTTCACCAAGTTCATCCTTAAAAACAAGTTCTGCAAATTTACAATAAGTTGTCTGGAATATGGCAGGGGCAGCCTTGCCAGGATCATCATGGAAATTCCATTTTTCAAGGATTTCTCCCATAAGCCTTGTATCCTCATATTGTTGCAGAGCCTTGGCCATTATGGGAGCTGTTTTTGCCGCCATAATATTTTTTGTGTCTCTCTGGTATGACCACATGTCATTTTTGGTTTTTTTCTGTGAGGACTGCATAAGCTCTTTTAATCTTCTGTATCTCCAGGATGGTGCAAAAAATGATGAATAATAATATGGAAAATCATGGGCAATGGTTTTATGGTTACAGGTTCCTGTCCAGTGTTTTGCAGGGTTAAGCACTCCAGGCATTTTATCTGCCGGTATCCAGCCGTGCCAGTTGTCTTCCTGTCCTGTTACGGGAAAGGGGAATGTGCCGTCTCCATGGAGGCGTACAGGAACCCTGCCTGAAGCCTGGAATCCTATATTGCCCTGTGAATCTGCAAATGCCCAGTTAAAGCACCCAATGGGAAAATGCTTAAGTGCTTTAACAAGCTGTTTGCCGTTTTTTATGGTCAGAACCTCTGCAAGGCCGATTCTGGATTCCATGGATTCGGCAGGAGCAAAGCGCATGGTTATGATTTTGTTTTTTTCAAGCCCCGGAAAAATATCTGAAACAACAGGGCCTCTGCGGGTCAGGCGTATGGTGAAATTTTCCTTTATGAAACCGCCGGGTTTGTTTTTATCTTTGATTTTCAGTGTCTGGTGTATTTTTTTAAATGGAATGGAAACTTTGCCTTCAAGATAATTGTCAGGATTTGAAGGATCGGGTTTTTCAATGTAAAGATCCAGCATGTCTCCATAGTTGTTCGTCGCTGCAAGGGCAATGTATTGTGTTCGTCCTATCACCATTGCAGGCAGCCCGGGAATATTTGCACCCACAGCCCTGATTTCAGGCGTGAAAAGCCCCACAGGATACCATACTCCGGGCAGTATTCTGGGATCAAGATGGGGGTCGCCGCATAGTATGGCTCCGCCTGAATCAGACATGGAAGGGTCAACAGCCCAGTTATTGCTGCCCACACGCAGCCTTCTGTCATGGACATAATCTGCAAGGCCTTTTGGAAGAATGAATGATTCACTGACCCTGTTTCTGGGCGGCATGATGATACAGCCCTTGTCTTCCGTGTCGTCTGCATTGAAGTTAAGGGGCAGCAGTTCAGAAGTTTTTTTGTATCCCAGGGCTTGTAAAAGCATCTGGGCTGTGATTTCTGTTTTCAGGTTGGCTGCTGTGGAATATCCCATATAAAAAACTATGGACAGTGAATCAATGATTGTCCATTTTTCAGGCTTTATGCCCGCAAGCCTGAATTCAAGGGGGATATCATTGGGGCAGGTGTCAATGAATGCATTTATGCCTGCAACATACTGCTGAAAATACTGTTTTGTCCTGTTGTTCAGAATGGCTGCCTGTTTTTTTGCCATTCTGCAGAGCCCTATGGTGCGCATCCTGATATCAAGATTACGTGCTGAACGCCCTGCAAATTCACTGATTCTGCCCTGGATGAGCCGTTTTGTAAGCTCCATCTGAAAAAGTCTGTCCTGGGCTGTGACAAAACCCTGTGCAAACAGAAGATCATTCATGTTTGCGGCATGAATATAGGCCATTCCCTTTGCATCGCGCTGCACAACAACTTTTTTGTTCAGCCCTTCAAGCCTGAGGCTGCCGTTTTGCTTGAAATTGTTCAGATAACGCAGGCCGGAAAAAATAATCATTGCAAGGACAGCCAGAAGAGCTGATGCACTGAGAATGCGAAAAATCCATTTCATCTGTTTTCTCCTGTTTGCTTTGTAAAACCTGTAAAAATGATGGATAAAATCATATGCCGGTACCGGGCATGGTGTCAATACTCGCTTGCATATTTGTTCTTGACTTGTCAGAATAAAAATCACATAGTGCAATATACAAGCCGTTTTTTTTAGTTTCAAAAATAATTTCGTTCTGGAAATTTTATTTTTTTTATTGTCATGAACAAAACCTCATTCATAGATAAAAATGTGTTCCCGTGTGAAGCCCATGATGAGCTTGATCTTCTGAGGACTATTGTGGAGAAGATTCCTGCTCCCATCAGCATAAGCAGCACAAAAACATATCATATGTATCATAATCAGGCTTTTTCTGACCTTTTTGGATACAATATTGATGAATTCAGGAAAAAAAGCCTTGAATCCCTTTTTACTGCTCCTGATGAGATAAAAAAAGCCATAGTTGATGTAATAGACGGCCGGGTATGGAAGGATGAAGTCAGTATCATAACGGAAACAGGACGTATTGTGCCGGTAATGGTCCAGCTCAGCCCTATTATGGATAACAACGGCAGGTCTGTCTTTTTCAGTATGATGCTGACGGATTTAAGCGAACAGAAGAAACTTGAAAAAAAATTCAGATATCAGAATGAATATCTGTCAACCCTGCATTCAATTTCACTTGGAATGTTCAGGCGCCTGAACCTGTCTGACCTGCTGAATGCAATTATATTGAGAGCATGCAGGCTTACCGGGATTCCCAATGGTTTTTTGCACCTTTATGATATGGAAAAGAATCTGCTTGAAATCAAGGCGGCCTGCGGCAATCTTTCAGATGCTGTGGGTACCAGGGTAAAACCTGGCAAAGGGCTTGCAGGCAAGGTTTTTGAAACAGGGGAGCCAATACTGGTTGATAATTACAAACTATGGCCTGATAATCTTAAGGAGGCTTCATTCAGGCATATATTTGCGATTGTGGGTATTCCGCTGGTATCGGGGTCGCGCATTGAGGGGGTTATCGGCCTGAGCCACGACAGGGAGGATATGCAAATCAGCCCTGAAATCATTCCTGTTCTGGAACAGTTTTCGGCAATTACCCAGATTGCCATTGATAATGCCAAGCTTTTTGAGAATCAGACGCGGGAGTTTGAAAAACGTATTGCCCTTGAAAAAGAGCGCAAGGAAATGGAAATCAGGCTTCATCAATCTCAGCGCATGGAATCCATCGGCACCCTTGCAGGAGGAGTTGCCCATGATTTTAATAATATATTGTCTGCCATAATGGGATTTACTCAGCTTGCCCAGGCCAGGGCAGAGAATGACAGTGTGCTGGCAGATGACCTGAATGAGATATACAGGGCAAGCCTGCGTGCAAAAGACCTGGTTCAGCAGATCCTGACATTTGCAAGACAAAGTGATGAACAGGCCCATCCCATAAAAATAGGGCTTATTGCCAAGGAAGTGCTGAAATTTATCCGTTCTTCCATACCCTCCACCATTAAAATCAAACAGAATATTGATACAGAATGCAGGGTTCTGGCAAATCCCACACAGGTGTATCAGGTTTTTTTAAATCTTTTCACCAATGCTTCCCAGGCAATGGATAAGGGAGGTGTTCTCAAAGTAGACCTTGAGTCTGCCGTACTTGAGAAATCAACTGGCTCCCTTGATGCCGGAGATTATGTCAGAACTGTTGTCTCTGATACAGGAACCGGTATCAAACCTGAAAATCTTTCTTTGATTTTTGAGCCGTATTTTACAACCAGAGGGACAGGAGAAGGAACAGGTCTTGGGCTTGCTGTGGTTCACGGAGTTGTTAAAAGCCTGGGAGGAGATATTTTTGTGGAAAGCATACTTGACAGGGGTACAAAATTTACATTCTATCTTCCCCTTGTAAAGGATACAGAATCCGGAAAACAGGTTCCAGAAGACACCTGCCCTGTTGGTTCGGGTGAGCATGTTCTTTTTGTGGATGATGAAAAATCAATTTCAAAACTTGGAAAAAGAATGCTTCAGGGACTCAATTACAGGGTCACTGCCCTGAATGACAGCAGAATGGCCCTGGAAGTGTTTGAGAAAAAACCCCATGATTTTGATGCGGTTGTGACAGATATGACAATGCCGGACATGACAGGAGACAGGCTTGCGGGGAAGCTAAAGGAAATAAGACAGGATATTCCTGTGATTTTGTGTACGGGATATCATCATTTCATGTCTGATGAGGGCATGAAAAACAAGGGTATTGATGCTGTGTGTGAAAAACCCATTCTAAGGTCTGAGCTTGCCTGTGCTGTCCGCAGGCTGCTTGACAGGAACCTGTAAGAAAGTGGTCATATAATCCTGGCTTTTTTTCTCAATGCATGAATTTTTTCAGTATATATTGCATGGCACATGTTTTCTGTCTCCATCATTTTTGCAAAAGCATCGGAAAAATCATGCCTGCCTGCTGCAAACACTCCGTGGCCGTACACAATTGCCGTGCAGCTTTTTTCAAATGCCTGCGGCAGTGTGTTGCATAACCCGAATGGGCCTGTGCCGACTTCTCCCGGTACAATTGGAATATTGCATATGCTTCTTTTTTCAGGGCATTTTATGTGGCATTGCCCCTTGAATCTGCATTTTGCCCTTTTGTCTGGATTACAGTCCATTGACATTATAACTGAAAATTTAGGGTGGCCGTGGAGTATGGTTCTGCGCCCTGTCAGACAAACAATTTTCATATGGGCACTAAGTTCGCTTGATGCAGTGATTCCGGCGCTTGTTGACCCGTCCATTGGCACAGGGTCAATGCATCCTGCAAGTTCATCAAGGCTGGCTCCTGTCTGGGAAATATAAAGGATTCTGTCTTGCAGGCATGAAATATTGCCGAAATATGAATCAACCAGAGAGTATTCCACTGTCTTTAAGCCTGCTTCAATGATGGCGGCATGAACCGTCCTGGTATCGCGGAAAGGGCCCTTAATCAGTTTCGGCAAAGACCTGGACTCTGATTTTACAGGCAGGATTATTTTATCGTACAGGTCATGTCCTTTTCTGCTGTCATATCCTTCCTGCAATTGCTGGAGATAGTCAGCGAAAAATTTGACAAAGCAGGCAAAGCAAACCGAGCTTATTGTAACAAATCCCTGTTCCGGACTGACTGAGCCGTGGGCGATAACACCCGGGTAATTATCATGGCCATGCATGATAATGACTGATTTGCGCTTTTTCAGCGTCTGTGTGATCATGGAGGCATCAAATTTATCAACCACTGGAAGGTCGTGCAGAAAAGTTCTTGTTTCACAGTCAGCAGGATGGATAATTCTGTCTGATTTCAGGGCTGCATCTGCAAGGTATCTGATTATATCACCATATGGCGGGGCAGGTTTCAGAAAAACCAGGCTGTTGATATTTATTTGTGTAAAAATTTTTTCCAGTACCTGGATTTCTTCTGCGCAGCGGTTCCATACGAGAGTATCGTCAAGTCCTCCCACAACGGGTTGAAATATGCCGGATGAATGTCCAAGCCCTGCTTGTACAAGTTTATCTGCGTATTTTTTTGTCAGGTATTCCATACAAGTCCAAGAGATCGGGCCTTTGCAGCGCAGGGACGCCCGTTTTTGTCAAGCCCTCGTATATTATAATATTTTGCCCTTGTTTTAAGAAAATCCTCCCTGCTGAGCGGCGGAATCTGGATATGGTCACCACGTGACCCGGGTTCTGTGAAAAATCTTTCAGGAAGGTCATCATGGGTTGAATCAATTCCGTTCAGAGCATTGATGATTCTTTCATTGTAGCAGATCATTTCCCCCTTTGCCATGAGATCCTGGGCACTGGTTTCAATCCCGGTAACAGCTTCACAAACCGCTGCATATTCTTCCAGGCCTGCTGCAAAAAAAACAAACCTGCACGCAATAAGGGAATCCACAATTGCATTGGTATCTTCTGCTATTTTTATGATCCTTGCCTTGCCGCTGAAGGAGAACCTGTCAGTTGCAACGGGTTTTCTCAGGATTTCATGGCTGACAGGATAGGCACGCAGATGACATCCTCCACGCGTGGCAACAGCATAACCAAGCGCCATGCCATAGGCTCCCCGCGGATCATAAGCTGCAAGATCCAGTCCTTTCACAGCCATGGCAGTTTCCGGGCGCCCCATTTTATCTGCATATTCTGTGGCTCCCATTCCAAGCTCTTTTCCTTCATTCCTGCCGAGGCCGATATCCCTTAAAAGGGACAGCACTGACTTTTGAGTATAATCATTCCCAAGAATTTCCCGTCTGCATGCCAGGGCAGAAGCCGCTGAAATGGTATCCATTCCGAATCGGTTGCATGTTTCATTGGCTTTTACAACAAGGTCTGTATCTGCTGATCCGATCAGGGCGGTAAAATGGGACATGGTTTCAAATTCAGGCATGGCAGATTGCCTGTTTTTAAATATTCCTGTTTTTTTACAGAATATGTGACACCCGCTGCATCCTTTTTTTTCAGGAGAGTATTTTTTATGGTATGCTGCTGCATTAAGACGGGATGCAGGCTCAAATTTTGTGCGGCAGAAATTGTCGCTGGGCATCATCTGTCTGTTATCCATGAGATCATAAATCGCTCCTGTTCCAAGGGCTGCAAATCCTGAACTGCCCATGAGAATAGGAGAGGCCGCAGTAAGCCTCAATATGTCCTGCCTTGCACGGATCAGGTTGCGTCTGTTTTTTACCCTGCATTTTCCAGTGCCCTTTACAAGGATATATTTGATTTTTTTGTTGCCAAGGCACAGGCCAAGCCCTGTCCTTCCTGCGGCAAAACTGCGGTCAATCATGATTGATGCATATTTTACCCCGTTTTCTGCTGCCGGCCCGATGGCAGCAAGAGAAGCCTTGCTCGGCCTGATTTTTCTGTGGAGTTCATCTATGTCAAGCCCCCACAGGCTAGCTGCTTTTTTTATTTCTATATGGTTGTCTGTAATTTCAATGCCGACCGGAATATCTGCCACCCCTGTAAAAATGATTCCGTCAAATCCTGAGCGTTTGAGGTGCAATGCAAATCTGCCTCCCACTGAAGAATCTGCAATAAGCCCTGTGAGGGGGGATTTTGAAATAATATGGGCTCTGCCTGATGTAGGAGCCAGTGTGCCTGTAAGAGGCCCGGTAAATATGCAGACAATCATGTCGGGATGATCCCATGCAAGTTCTGCAAAGGATCTGAGATAATATCCGCCAAGCCCCCTGCCTCCCATGTATGACCTGTAAATTTCAGGGTCAGAATCTGAAATTTCAAAGCTTTTCCTGCTAAGGTCTATATTAAGTATTTTTCCTGTCCATCCGTATATCATGATAAAAGGCAGCTGTTATAACAGGTGCAACCTGTGTTTCTGTGCATAATGCATAAAAAAATATTGTTTTCCGGGCAAAATATCATATGATGGGCCATGATACAAATTTCTTTGGAATTAACCTGATCCGCTGCGTTATTTCAGATTTTACGCAGATTATATCTCATGGAGGATTCAGATGGCACTTGAACAGGTGGGAATATTGACAGGAGGCGGTGACTGCTCCGGGCTTAATTCAGTTATCAGAGCCATCACCCGTGCGGCAATAATTCAGCATGGCGCCCGGGTGGTCGGCATAGAGGGAGGTTTTGAAGGTCTTATAACAGGACAGACCATGCCTCTTACCATACGAAACACAAAGGATATACTGACCCTTGGAGGAACCATTCTGGGAACCACAAACAAGGGCAACCCCTTTGAGTACCGGGAACGCAATCCTGACGGCTCCATCAAGGTTACAGACTGTTCTGACAGGGCTGTCGCCACTTTCAGGTCATTGAACCTTGATTGTCTGTTTGTGGTGGGTGGCGAGGGCACCCTTGAAATAGCCTATAAATTTTTTAAAAAAGGCATTCCTGTAATCGGAATACCCAAAACAATTGACAATGATCTTGAAAAAACCGATTATACCTTTGGGTTTCAGACGGCGGTTCAGGTTGCGTGTGATGCCATGGACAGGCTTCAGACAACAGGCAAAAGTCATCACAGGGTGATGATTCTGGAAGTCATGGGCAGAAATGCAGGGTGGATAGCACTTGAAGCTGGTATTGCAGGCGGTGCCCATATTATTCTCATTCCTGAAATTGAATATGAAGTAAAAAATATTGTGCGTAAAATAAGGCTGAGAGCTGAAGGTGGAAGCCCTTTCAGTATCATAATGGTTGCAGAAGGCGCAAGGCAAAAGGGGCATGATACAATAAAGGCCCAGGAGGCCGAAGGCAGGCTTCAGGGAGTTGAAAAACTGGGGGGAGTAGGGTTTTATCTGGCGCGCCAGATTGAAAAGCACATTGACCTTGAAGTACGAACCACTGTGCTGGGGCATATACAGAGGGGCGGATCTCCCAATTCCTTTGACAGGGTGCTTGGAACCCGCCTGGGAAGTTTTGCGGTTGATGCGGCGGCCAGCGGCCGGTTCGGAACAATGGCCGCCCTGAAAACCCCGGATATTGTCCTTGTGGATTTGAAAGACCTTGCAGGCAGGGTCAAGTCAGTTTCAGTGGATTCTCAGCTCATACGGTGTGCAGAATCCATAGGGATCAACATGGGGCGAGAAGCCATGTGAGCTGTGTTCAGGTCTTGTCAGGCACACAGGCTTTGTATCCGGCTTCATTTATTTGCCTGACAGCCTTTTCCACAAGATTTTCTGCAGCAGCGTCAAAATTTGCTTTTTTACCTTCAAGGTCAACTGACACATTGGAAATGCCGTCAATTTCTTCAAGCGCTCTTTTGACTGCTGCAGAGCAGTGCCCGCAGTTCATTCCGTTCACTTCAAGGCTTATATTCAAGGGAACCATTTTTTACCTCCTGTCATTGGGAATTTTTCCAGCAGGATTGTATTATAGCATTTTATGATATAAAAGTGGCCATAAAATAATTTTCAACGTGTAAATATAATAATGGAATGGTACAGCACCATTTAAAAATGGGATATGACAGCAGAATAAAACCCCATGATTGTGTTCCGTGGGTTTCTCCGTCTGATTTTGTTCAGGTTGTCATGTCATTTGAAAGGATTGAAATCCTTTATGAACCCGATCTTGCCCAATTACGTGAAACAGCCCGGCGTATGAGAAAAGAGTATCTCTCCCTTGCAGGGCCAATGCATGAAATCTGCGCATCAGCCTGCCCTGACTGCCGGAATGTATGCTGCAGACGGGCAACTGTGTGGTTTGATTTTCAGGACCTTTTGTATTTGTATTTTGGAACCTGTAATTTTCCTGAATCACAGATTGTTCCGAAATATGAAAAAGATTTTGGCAGGTCATGCTGCTTTTTTTCTGAAAATGGCTGTATCCTGGAACGGCACGCAAGGCCTTTTGTATGTACATGGTATGTCTGTCCTGCTCAGAAACATTATATTGCAGCCAGCCGGCCTGACCTTGAAGGGATAATCAATTCAGGGTTAGATACCATTAAAAGGCTCAGAAACGCTCTGGAGTCTGAATTTTTTGATATCATAACTCCAGGTGTTCAGGAATCTTCCTTTTAGATTCACGCAGGTTTTGTCTTGATCTGTCAATTTTTTCAGGGGTGTGATATAATCATTGTCCGATAAAAGTCCGATAAAATTTTTTAAAGAGAGGTTATTGAGATTTGGAACCATTAAAGGGATCCCAGAAAAAATATCTGAGAGGGCTTGCCCACAGCCTTAATCCGTCTGCTTTTGTGGGACAGAAAGGCATTACTTCTGCTTTGACAAAAGAAATTGATGCTGCCCTTGATGCAGGTGAGCTTATCAAGGTCAGGTTTGTTGATTTCAAGCTGAAGGCCCAGAAACAGGAACTGATAGATAAAATAGCCCGCGCAACCAGTTCCCATGTCGCCGGTATGATAGGGCATGTGGCAATTTTATACCGCCCGCATAAAGACAGTGAAAAACGCAATATAAGGCTGCCTGAATGATGAAAGATTCTGGATGCAGGTTTTCGTCCCTAAGGGGGAATTCAATGAAACTTGACGGTGGATCCATGTTCGGCAATGCTCCCAGAGCATTATGGGAACGCTGGATATGCCCTGACACCAGAAATATGATACCCATAGGGTCAACAGCACTTCTTGCAAGGACGCAGAATAATTGCATCCTTTTTGAAACAGGCGCAGGAGCCTATCTTTCTCCTGACATGAAAAAGCGTTTTCAGATAGAGGAAACACACCACGTCCTTCTGGACAGCCTCGGGCAGAAAAATCTGACCCATGAGGATATAACCCATGTGATTCTTTCCCATCTTCATTTTGATCATGCAGGCGGGCTTTTGAAACCCTGGGAACAGGGCCGTGATCATTATGAGCTGCTTTTCCCCAATGCCAGATTCATTACCGGCCGTGCCAATTTTGAGCGTTCTTTTTCTCCCCATCTCAGGGACAGGGCTTCTTTTATTCCAGGCCTTGCAGAATTGCTTGAAAAAACAGGCAGGTTATTGCTTGTTGAGGATAAATCCACCTTGAGCCTGGACGGGATTGAGATTGAATTCATTGAAAGCTGCGGCCATACTCCGGGAATGATTTTATCCTGGATAAAATCGGGAAACCATGCAATCTGTTTTGCAGGTGATGCCGCTCCCGGCCCTGCATGGGTCAATCTTCCCATAACCATGGGGTATGACAGGTTTCCTGAACTGCTTGTTGACGAAAAAAGACGGATTTTTCATCGCATATGCAATGAAAGGGCCTGGATTTTTTATCCCCACGATATTAACTGCGCTGCCTCAAAAATAAGTTTTGATGAATCCTCAAAACGCTTTACACCCTGTGATTCTGTAAGAGATTTCAATCTCTGATCAGGGCATTGAAGAACTGCATATATCCAACTCGCTGTTTTTTCTTGTAAATTTTTTAATAAAAATATCTTGACAAACCCTGAAAGTCGAGCCTATATCAAAAATAGAACGGTATTCGAAAATTGAATTATATATATTTTCCTATGCCCTGAACCTCAGACTGACAAGTATAAAACAGAAGGCATATCAATGGGAGTAAAGGAGCGAAAGGCCCTTGAAAAGCAGATGCGGCGAAATCAGATTCTGGATGCTGCGCGGTATTTACTTTTTTCTTCGGGTATTGACAGCATATCCATAAGCAAAATCGCAGAACATGCTGAACTTGGTGTCGGAACCATTTATTTTTATTATAAAAACAAGGAAGAAATATTTGTGGCACTGCAGGAAGAAGGATTATCGCTTCTGTACACCATGATTTGTGCCATTGAGAAAAAACAGATTCCACATGATGAAAAACTTGTTGAAATTGCCACGTGTTATTACAGGTTCAGCCTGGAACAGAAAAATTATTTTGATATCATAAACTATTTTCTGTCTTCGCCAAAGATATTTTTTGAACCTGATCTTAAAACCAGAATTGACATGTCAGGACGCAAAATTCTTGCTGCCATTCGGGATATAGTGTCAGAAGGCGTTGCCCGGGGAGTTTTTACGGAGAGATATCCTGAAAAATTTTCCGTTATGTTCTGGGCTGCTCTTCATGGCCTGATCCATTTCAGAAAGCTTGAGAAAACAACCCTTGGAAACGAAAGCATTGAACAGTTTTATGAATACAGTGTTCATAAACTGATTTCAGGTATCAGACAATAAAAAAAGTTCAGGAGAAGTGATGGAAACAGGTCTTAAAGGTAAAACAGCCCTTGTTACAGGTTCAGGCAAGAAAACGGGAATAGGATATGCCATTGCAAAAGCACTTGCAAAGGAGGGATGCAATATTGTCATTGCAGATTATGGAAGTGAAAAAGGGCTTGAATCCGATGTGAGAACAGGATCCATGAATGAGATGACAAAGATTGCAGATGATCTGAACAGGTCTTTTTCCGTGGAAACCATGACAATTAATGTTGATGTGACAAATACACATACAGTGCTTGCCATGGCAGACAGAATCCGTGAAAAATTCGGGCAGGTGGATATATTGTGCAACAATGCCGGCGCAACATTTGGTGTTCCCAACGGGGTGCATACATATGACGAGGAAGCATGGATGAAAACCATTGATGTCAATCTGCACGGAGTGTTCAGGGTTTCTCGGGCCATTATTCCCATGATGCAGGAAAAAGGCGGTGTGATTGTGAATATTGCCTCCCGCGCAGGCAAGGTTCCTGCTCTTTTCAATGGGGCGTATTCAGTGTCAAAGGCCGGTGTAATCATGCTGACAAAGGTGATGGCAAAGGAACTTGCAGGCATGAATATAAGAGTGAATGCCATATGCCCCGGCCAGATCATGACAGATCTTGAACGGTGGAGGTTCGGGCTTGAAGCTCAGTTTTTCAATACAACTAGTGAACAAAGACAGCAGGAGATGTGCAAAACCATTCCCATGGGACGGATAGGCAGTCCCGAAGAAGTTGCCGGCCTGGCTGTTTTTCTGGCATCAGATGTTTCAGGGTATATTACGGGTCAGGCATTGAATATCTGCGGCGGACAATTAATGGAATTGTGATTCACCTGATCTGCAGGATCATATTTTTATAAAAGGGAGGTATCTTATGGGAAAAACCATAACAGGGGCACAGGTTGCAGCACAGGCACTGATTGACAGAAAAATCGGTACGATTTTTTCTCTTAGCGGAGGGCATATCACTCCCATTTATCAATATCTTGAAAATTCAGGCATTGAAATTTTTGATACACGGCATGAACAATCCGCTGTATTCATGGCAGAAGCCTGGGGCAAGCTTACAAGAAAGCCCGGCGTTGCCATGGTGACAGCAGGCCCTGGATTCACCAATGCACTCACAGGCATTGCAAGCGCACATTTTTCAAATACTCCGCTTGTTCTGATTGCAGGATGTGTCGGCCTTGACAACAAGGAAAAACTCGATCTTCAGGACATGCCCCAGGAAGCTGTGATAAGCCCCATGGTCAAGAAGACGCTTGTATGCCAGAAAGCCGAAAGAATAGGCGAATATGTTGACATGGCCTTCAGAATTGCAGCAGGCGGCAGGCCCGGGCCTGTATATCTTGAGTTTCCGGTTGATGTGCTGAATACACCGGTTTCAGAGGATGCTGTGAAAAAAACATTTACCTCAATTGAATCAGCCCCGGTTGATCCGGACGGAGCTGAAAAACTGCTGGAAATGATTAAAGTGTCGGAAAATCCCATCGTCATTGCAGGAACCGGTGCCTGGCAGTCAGATGCGGGCGATGAACTGAAAGCTTTTATTGAAAAGGCAGGCATACCGCTTTTCACCTCTCTTTCCGCAAGGGGGCTTGTGCCTGACACACATCCCCTGTGTTTTGAAGGTGCTGTGGCTGTAAGGCCCGGATGCACATTTACAGCATACCTTGAAACTGATCTGATTATTATTCTGGGATCTAGAATTTGTCTGTACTATCTGTTTGGAGATCTTTTCAATCCCAATGCAAAAATCGCCCAGGTTGATATTGAGCCCGAGGAAATAGGCAGAAACAGAAGTGTTGACCTGCCTGTGGTAAGCGATGTGAAGGCTCTGCTTGAGGCTGTGAACACCAGAATTGACAAAAGAAAAATATCAGACAGCCTTAAGGCAAAATTCAGTCCCTGGGTTGAAAAACTTGCTGCCGCCCATGAACAGGGCAGGGAGATGAGCCGGAATGACTGGTATTCCGATGCTGAGCCAATCCATCCCATGCGCCTTGCAAGGCAGATTGACGAATTCATGGACAGGGAAACCGATATAATTGTGGCAGACGGAGGAGATACCACAACATGGATGGGCATGACAAGAACCATGAACAGTCCGGGCCGGTATCTTGACTACGGGATTTTCGGCTCGCTTGCCGTGGGCCTTCCCTATGCCAATGCAGCAAAATTCTTAAACCCCGACAGCAGAGTATGTCTTGTTACAGGAGATGGATCAATCGGGTTCAATTTCATGGAATTTGAAACAGCCATAAGAAAAAAACTTCCCATTGTGGTTGTTATTTCCAATGATCTTGGCTGGGGCATGATCCGTCACAGCCAGGAACTGCGCATCGGACATGCCATAAAAAACGGAACTTTCATAGGCAGGGTGGATTACCATAAAATGGTTGAGGCCATTGGTGGCAGGGGCTTTTATGTGGAAAAGCCTGAAGATATAAAACCTGCCCTTGAACAGGCATTTGATTCAGGCATGGTATGCTGCATCAATGTCATGACAGATCCTGCCACAATCAGCCCTGCAAGCAGTATGCTGGCCAATGTGGGGGCATACAAGGCATAATCTTTAAATAAAAAGGGGGAAGACATGGACCCTGTTTCAATTGATCAGGTAAGGCTCAATTTTAACCCCGCAGGCATTGCAGTCATCAATGCGGCAATAGGCCTCATGATGCTGGGAGTTGCCCTGGAGCTTTCCCTTGATGATTTCAAAAGGATAATCACGGCACCCAAAGCTCCTCTGATAGGGCTTGCAGCCCAGTTCATACTTCTGCCTGTCTTTACTTTTCTGCTTGTGCTTCTCATAAAACCAAGGCCTTCGATTGCACTTGGAATGATTCTTGTGGCAGCATGTCCTGGAGGCAATCTTTCCAACATCATCACCTATCTTGCCAATGGAAATTGTGCAGTATCCATCACCATGACTGCTGTATCAACCCTTGCAGCCATTATCATGACTCCGTTGAATATTTCTTTGTGGGGAAGCCTGAACCCTGCCACAGCAGGTATCTTAAAACAGGTCAGCCTGAATCCGGTTGTTCAAGTAAGCCGCTGCGCGGCAGATTAATTCGTTCCATCATTGTTCAATTTCATTGCTCATGGTATCTTCTTACCGGGTTACAGGTCGGTATCTTCACCCGACAAGGTTAAAGAAGAAAGGAAGATACCATGAGCAATTTAATCAAACGTTTTAAGGAAGATCTCCAATTAGCCCCAAAATAAGCGCGTTTCCAGCAAAAGATTACTTATGAGCAATTGGCTG
>CAYUOB010000072.1:0-15623 GCA_964446145.1 uncultured Desulfobacula sp. | reverse complement strand
TGCTTGATCTATCTGCTGTTTTTTCATCTCTGCCCCTGCCCCGGGGTAACAGGGTCGCCATAATGACCCTTGGAGGCGGATGGGGTGTTATTACCACAGATCTTTGTGCCGAGCACGGGCTTGTGGTTCCTGAGCTTTCTTCCGGAATCATTGAGCGTCTGAACAAGATTCTGCCGCCATTCTGGAGTCATGGCAATCCAGTGGATATTGTGGGAGAAGGCGATCCTGAAATTCCAAAAACATGCCTGGAGGAACTTCTGAAATGGGATGGATGCGATGCCGTGATTCATCTTGGCATACATGGGAAACGGGTGCTTGTGAATAATATGATTGATTCTGTACTGAAAACTGATCCTGATATTAACAGGGATTATGCTCAGCTTTTCAGGGAAACCATTGAAAAATTTGAACAGGAATATACACAATATGTCATTGAGCTTACCCATACATATGAAAAACCTGTGCTGGGAGTCAGCCTTTTGACGGATGCAGTCAGCAGAACCCTTTACAGGCTTGACGGATATGAATATAAAAGCGTATTTTTCCCCTCTCCTGAAAGGGCGGTAAAAGCATTGTGGGGAATGTGCCGGTACCAGAACTGGCGTAAAATTCATGCATAGCATGTATCAGCCCTGAATATCAGGCTTTGTCATGCTGAACCGTGGCATACCTAAATTTTAAACAGGTTCAGCATGGGTTTGTTTTTATCTGCAAGCTGTCTGTTTGCCTTTTCAAGTCCCTGTTTGCTGGATATTACAGCTGTTCCCTTTTTGTTATCATCAATGGTGAAGTATTTTTGGGCAATATTCTGGATTTTCCTTTTGTTGATTGTCAAAAGAGAATCCTTGAATCTGCGGCGTATATCATCATCAAGCTTTGTGATTTTTCTGTAAAATGCTTTCATGGCGGCAGGGCCGGGAGTTTCTGGCTTGTCAATTTCAGAGCATACCTGGAGAACAGCCTCTTTGATATCTGTTGAGGAATACTGCCCGTTTATAATAAAGGCGCATGCATTTTTATATACTTCAAGTGTTCTTGTGATATGGGGATCTCTGTAGGAACCAAAGGAGAAAATGCCTTCTTCTGTGTTGTAAATGGCAAAACCTCCATAGGCTCCTCCTTTTTCCCTGATTTCACGGTGCAGGTAAAGGGAACGCAATAATTTGCTTATAACCGCGAGTCCTGCCGAGTCTTCATGGGTGATTCTGACGGTTTTAAAGGACTGTGCCACAAATGATACCGAGGTATTGGTGTGCCATCCGTCAAAGGAGGGTTTTTCAGCTTTCAGCATATCAGGGGCATAAAAAAGGTTTTTGCCATTTTCAGGCAGCCTGTTGTGGAGGCTGACAAGCCGTTTGTCTGCCTTCACAAGGGAAGATCTGCAGCCTATCACGGCAGGCATGAAATTTCCCTTTTTCAGAACAGATTCTGCCATTATGGCAAGGTTTTCTGAAAGTTTTTCAAGCACCTGATTCTGATTGTCATCTGAATCAAGCCCGTCAGTAAGTTTACGTATGAGCCTGTATTGGGCAATGCCGTGCCACAGTTCATTTATATACGATGCATTGGAAAGATGCATGGATGCAATGGAAATTGCATATCTGTGGCCGGTTGAAACAATGGATGCTTCAAGGCCTGCCCTGTATTGCAACAGAAGTTTTTTAAGCCTTTCAAGGTCATGGAAGCAGAAGTCATGTATAAATTCTTCTATAAGGTCAAACATATGCCCTATGTTCCGGTCAAGGGCCTTGGCCTGAAGAGCGGCAAATGAATGTGATTGTGCCTGTTGTGAAAAATATGAACCTGAAAACGGAACAGCGCTTATTCCGCCGGTATAAAGATCTGTTTTTTCGGCTATTTTATCGTATGAGGTTTTTTTTGTGCCGGTATTTGTGAATGCATGGCAGAAAAAGGGTACAAGGCGGAACAATTCAGGAGAAATCCCGCCCGTCCCCATTGGGCAGGTAAAATAAAGTATGCCTGAAGTTGCCTTGTCATAGCAGGTGGAAAGCCTGGTTTCATTGATCTGATCGGGCTTTATGATTTCTATTTCAGAGGGTATGTCTTCAATATCAAGTGTTGGCAGAACAGAAACATCCTCTTGTTTTTCCTGCAGGGCTTTAAGGGTTTTTGCATCTTTTTCTATCTGATCCAGTTCAGCCTGTGTCAGCTGTTCTGCGATTTTTTCAAGTTTTTTTCTTGTTGCTGCAGCTGTCTTCTGTTCAAGGTTCTGATCCGGTTCCAGCGTGAAAAGCACTCTGTGTGGATTATCAAGAAAATAGCTGCGGATTTTTGTTTCCAGAAAACCGCCCTGATCAATTTTTTGTTTTAATTTTTCCAGATCCCTGTCAATATTTACACAGGCAGCAGGATCTCCCTCATGAATGACAGTCCCTGCAAATGACAGCAGCAGTTTTATCCCAAATGGATATGGAGTATTGGTGATTTCCTTGCGGTGGAACTCGATCTGATGAATGGCAGAATCTATAAGGTGACGTTCAATACCATTGTCCGCAATCTGCCTGAGTGTGGTGAAAATAATATTTTCCACCTTTTTAACACTGTCCTTTGTTATGTCTTTAAGCCCGCAGGCAAACATGGTATCTCTGTTGTCAGCATCAAAACCGCTTGAATCGGACAGGGCAGACCCAAGAGATGAATCAATCAGGGCTTTTCTTAAAGGGGATGCCGAGTTGCCGAGAAGTATCTGTTCCAGTACGCTCAGAACAAGCACTTCAAAAGAATCCTTTATATCGCAGGTAAGCCATGCAACACAAGCCTGGTATTTTTTTGCTGCATTATCAGGGTCAGAATATGCATAGGCTTTTGATACCTGTCTTGGTTTTTCCCATCTGGGCTGTGATTCAACCCTTGAGTCAATATAAAGGCGTTCGAAATTATCCAGCACTTTGTTGCAGATAAAGGAAAGTGTTTTTTCAAGCGGCAGGTTGCCATAGGTATAGAAAAATGAATTGGACGGATGATAATATCTGGCATGAAATTCTTTCAGGTTCTGCCATGTCAGGTCAGGTATTTCACAGGGGTCTCCCCCTGAATTGAATCTGTAGGTTGTGTCAGGATAAAGAGCGGATAAAAGAGAACGGGACAGAACCTGATCCGGAGATGACATGGCTCCTTTCATTTCATTGTATACAACTCCTTTATAATCAAGTTCAACATTGGCACCATTTCTCCCCACAATTTCCAGCCTGTGGCCCTCCTGCTTGAAACTCAGTTCATCAATTCTCGGGAAAAATGCAGCATCCAGATAAACCGTCATCAGGTTATAATAATCTTTTGGATTCTGGGTTGAAAAAGGATACATTGTCCAGTCAGATGCTGTAAAGGCATTCATGAATGTGGCAAGGCTTCTTTTGATCATGGAAAAAAAAGGGTCCCGCACATTGAACTGCCTTGAGCCGCACAGAACAGTGTGTTCAAGTACATGGGCAACGCCTGTGGAATCCTGAGGAACAGTTCTGAAGAACACCCCGAAAGTGTTTTCCTTGTCCTTGTTTGATATATGTATATGCCTGGCACCGGTTTTGAGATGCTCAAGCTGAATCATATCAGCATCAATGTTTTCAAGCGGAGTAATTCTTTTGATTTTATACCCGCAGATTTCCTGTCCTGTTTTGAATCCGGCAGAATCCATTAATTTTCCCTTTATACCGCCTTGTAAACCCCCCGTTTTACCCGTTCTATGTGGTTGAGTTTATCCAGGCGGAAAATAATATTTCTAAGTTTTTTGTCATTAAAGCCTGTTGCAGCTTTTATGGTTTTAAAATCCGTTCCCTCAGGATAGTTGGCTATAACCTTAAGGGCAATGGAAGCTGCACTCTTACGCCTGCCCGTAAGGGGAGTGGTCTCCCTTTCAGGTGCCGGCCGCTTTTGATAAAGCAATTGCTCAAGCTTGTCAAGCCTTGTGTGCAGATGCATAATATCCTGTTTTGTCGGAATATCAAGCCGGTTTAACAATGCTTTGATGATATTTTCCCAATTGTTCCCCTGTTCTGATTTTTCTGGCATGTCAATCCCTCCCTGGCAAAAGGGTTAAAAAATATATAAAATACCGGCCGGAGGCTGATATTGAATATTCATGCATTGTTCAGACAGCTTTGTTTTGGTTGTTGAATCTTAATCTGTATTGAAGTATATATATCACAACTACTTGGCATGGTAAAGAAAGTCAAGTAGTAATTTTTTATGGAGATTGTTCAGTAAAATAATGGTGAAAAAGAAAATAGCAGGTTTTATTGAAAAACTTAAAAAACTGCATGGAGATCCTCATTATGTCGCTCTGGGCATGGCCATAGGCGTTTTTGTGGCCTGTACCCCAACCATTCCGTTTCACTCCATTCTTGCTGTGGCACTTGCAATTTTATTGGGCGCAAGTAAACCTGCTGCTCTGCTCGGAGTATGGGTGAGTAATCCTTTTACCGTGCTGTTTTTATATTTCGCCTGTTTCAAGGTAGGACATTTCTTTTTTGATGATTCTGTCAAAGCCTTGAAATCCATTGAAATATTGATTAATCATATTGAAAGTGATGTTGAGTTTTCACAAAAAATTGTTTATTTCAGCGAATTTATGAAGACAAAAATCAGAACTTTTATGATAATGAATCTGGGTGGAGTTATCATTGGTCTTCCATTTGGCCTGGGGTCATATTTTTTTACAAAACATCTTATCAGCAGATGGCGTCAGCAATAATAATATTCAATTTAAAAAAGGGCATCTTTCATGACACATCCGGGCCGGTTATTGAAGCAGAATAAATTGTTCGCCGGTAAAGAACTGGGCCAGAATTTTCTTGCAGATTCTTCAACGGCTGAAATGATAGTGGAAAAAACAGGTATATCAAAAACATCCATGGTGCTTGAAATAGGCCCGGGCCTTGGTGCGCTCACCATACCGCTTGCACGTGCTGCTGCAGGCGTTATTGCAGTTGAAAAAGACCGCCGCCTGATCCCTCTCCTTGAACAGGAACTTGCAGAGGAAGGTATTGATAACGTTGAAATTCTTAACAGAAATTTTTTAAAGACAGATCTGCTGAATATGGCAGAAGACAAAAAACTTGTGGTTGTAGGGAATCTTCCCTATAATATTTCTTCACAGATTCTGTTTCGCCTTATTGAACAAAGAGCTTGTATTGAAAAGGCATTTTTGATGTTCCAGAAAGAGCTTGCAATGCGGATTGCTGCACCTCCGGGGAGCAGGTCATATTCAAGACTGTCTGCTGTTGCGCAATATGCTTCTGTCATAACCTGTATCGCTCATATTGCACCCTCATGTTTTTTCCCAAGGCCGGAAGTGGAATCAACCATTCTGGAATTTGATTTTATCTGCGACAACTCTTTGTCCCGCGATCAGGAATACCTGTTGTTTGAGGTGATGAAAGCAGCTTTTTCAAAACGCAGAAAATCATTGAAAAATTCAATGGTCGGAACTGAGATGAAATTTGAAAAGCCGTTTGTTGAAATGATACTTGAAAATGCAGGAATTGATGCGAAAAGGCGGGCAGAAACCCTGAATGTGGATGAGTTTAAATCCATTGCAATGGCTGTATGGCAAGCAAGGCAAAAGGGGCTGGATAATGAATACAAGAATTTCGATTGACAATCTCATAGAAATTGTCAAAACCGGGGGCAAGGTCAAGACCGGTGTGGATGTCTACAATAAAAATGGCATTCTTCTGCTGGATAAAAATGTTCTGGTCGATAAGGTAAAAATACTTGAAATCATAAGAGAAAACGGAATTAACTCTGTGCCGGTCAATCAGTCTCTCAACGGAGGGTTGTGGGACGGATCAGGCAATCTTATACGGCTGAACTCAGATGGAATGATTGATATCGAAGAGCAGACAGATTCGACAGCATCCAGGCACCCCGGATCTGAAAGCCCTGATCCCGGACCTGTTTTTCCTGATATTGCCACAAATGAAATCGAAATACGCCTGCTTGAAATTGAAGAGATCAAAAAACAGGCTGGAAAAAAATACAATGAAGCAAAGCAGAGCATTAAAAAAGTATTGAATGATATCAGGGCAACAGGAGGTGAATTTGATTATGACGAGGTTTCAGCCAATGTCTCGGGTCTGGTCGATTTCCTTGTGACTGCCGATAACCCTTTTTCATATCTTACCCAGGAAATTTTTTCCTATGATGATTATCTTTATAACCATTCCATCAATGTCTGTACAATAGGCACTGCTGTTGTCAACAGGTTCAATTCTTTTTTTTCCGGCAGAGTGGACGATCTTCTCAGGGGAAATTCCTCTGATATTCATGATCCTTTCAAAGGTGGAGACAGGTTTGGGAAGCCATCGTTTATCCTGTATTATCCCGATGACCTGAATGATATTTCTCTTGGTTATTTTTTACATGATATAGGCAAGGTCATGGTTTCCGATGAGATCCTGAATAAAAAAGGCAGGCTTACCAGTGTTGAATTTGATGAGGTTAAAAAGCATTCTTTTGAATACGGGGTGAGGCTTATGGATAAAAACAAGCTTAAGAATTCGGTTATAAGAAACATAATCAATTATCATCATGCCCCTTTGTATCCGGATGAGCCGCGATGTTATCCTGCTGAAAAAACCTGTATGGAAATACCCCTTTATACAAGGGTCTGCAAGCTTGCGGATATTTATGATGCCATGACCTCAAAACGTTGTTACAAAGAGGCCATTAATCCCATCAATGTGGTGACCCAGCTGTTCAGAACATATGCGGGAAAGGATCATATGCTCCAGTATATCCTGCATGCATTTGTCAAAAGTATAGGGATTTATCCTCCTGGGAGCATAATTTTTTTAAGAAACGGACAGATGGCCTATGTGCTTGAAAGCAGCGGGCCCCTTGTGATTCCTTTCACGGATGAAACAGGAAATACATTATCCACAAAACCGGATCCCATGGATCTTGGCAGGAATGATATTGAGGAATCAAAAAAGGTGGATAACAGAAAAAGTGTCAAGGCTCCAAAGGATGTATATGATATTCTTCCTTCATATATCAGGGATATTATTACCCGTTCCTAGAATTGGCATGCTTTTTATTATTTAAGATATCCTGCTGGTTGTTTGATTCCGATTCAAGCAGGTATTGCGGCATATATAAGGAAAGGACAATTTATGATAAGAGCAAATGAAAATTTTACAAAACTGAAAGCCTCATATCTTTTTGCTGATATTGCAAAAAGAGTGGCTGAATACCAGAAAAAAAATCCCAATGCCGATATAATCAGGCTTGGAATAGGCGACGTTACAAAGGCCCTTGCTCCTGCCGTGATTGCAGGGTTTGAGCAAGGTGTGAAGGAAATGGCCGAAGATGCGACCTTCAGGGGATACGGCCCGGAACAGGGGTATGAGTTTTTAAGGAAAGCAATTGCAGAGCATGATTTCAGGGCAAGGGGAGCTGATATCAGTGCTGATGAAATTTTTGTCAGTGACGGTGCAAAATGCGACACAGGAAATTTTCAGGAATTGTTTGCAGATGATATAAAAATCGCAATTCCTGATCCGGTTTATCCTGTATATCTGGACACAAATGTCATGGCAGGCAGAACAGGAGATTTCAGGGACGGCAGATATGAGGGGATAGTCTACCTTGATTGTATAAAAGACAAGGATTTCATGCCTGACCTGCCGGAAGAAGACGTTGATCTGATTTATCTTTGTTTTCCCAATAACCCAACGGGCGCCACTGCAACCAGGGAGGAGCTTGGCAAATGGGTTGATTATGCAAAACAGGCCAAAGCTCTTATCCTGTTTGATGCTGCCTATGAATCCTATATACGTGATCAAGAACTTCCCAGGACAATCTATGAAATTCCGGGAGCCAGAGAGGTTGCAGTTGAATTCAGAAGTTTTTCAAAAACAGCAGGTTTTACCGGAACCAGATGCGGGTTCACCGTAGTGCCTGAAACCTGCATGGTATTTGATTCAAAGGGAGAAAAAATTTCTCTCCATGATTTATGGACAAGAAGACAGAGCACTAAATTTAACGGAGTGTCCTATCCTGTCCAGAAAGCTGCCCATGCTGTTTATTCGCAGGAAGGCAAGGCCCAGATAAAACAGCAGATAGCATATTATCTTGATAATGCTGACATTATCAGAAAAACAATTGAATCACTCGGGTTTGATTATGCAGGCGGGAAAAATTCTCCATATATCTGGATCGACGGCAGGGGCAGGGATTCCTGGGAATTGTTCGATCTGCTTTTGACCCGGGCATCCGTGGTATGTACTCCGGGCGAGGGATTTGGGCGGTGCGGTCGCAATTTTATCAGGCTGAGCGCATTTAATGATCTTGAAAAGGTGACCCTTGCCATGGAAAGACTGAAAGAGGCATTGCAATGAATCATTTTTTTAGGGTAAAGACACTTGAGGAGGTAATCGGGCTCACACAGGGATTTCCATGCCTTGGTTCAGAGACAGTGCCGGTGTCAGAATCCTTTTCAAGGGTTCTTGCCAAAGACCTCAGAGCCCCATGCGATATGCCGGGGTTCAAGCGTGCCACCATGGACGGATATGCTGTTGCTGCAAAATCCACATTCGGGGCATCTGAATCCAGTCCTGCCTGGCTTGAAATAGCAGGAACGATTGCAATGGGTGAAGTTCCGGATTTTAAAATTACCCAGGGTCAGGCAGCAAAAATTTCAACCGGGGGCATGCTGCCTGAAGGCGCAGATGCTGTTGTTATGGTGGAACATACAGATCCTGTTGATGAAACTTCCGTGGAAATTTATAAAAGTGTTGCACCGTTACAGCATGTCATTGACGGGGCAGAAGATTTTGCCCGAAATGATCTTGTCCTTGCAAAGGGAACCTTTATACGTCCCCAGGAAGCAGGCCTTGCAGCAGGCCTTGGTTTCACTGAACTTGAAGTTTACAGGATTCCAAGGGTTGGAATAATTTCCACCGGAGACGAGATCATTGATATAGAAAGCCGGCCGGGGCCGGGGAAAATAAGGGATATCAATTCATATGCCCTGGCAGGTTTCATAAGTGAGGCCCGTGCCATTCCGGTACGTTATGGAATTATCAAAGATGATCCTGTCCAGCTTGAAAATGCTGTTAAAAAAGCTCTTTCACAGACAGACATGGTAGTGATTTCTGGCGGCAGTTCAGTGGGAGTAAGGGATTTTACCGTTGAAGTCCTGTCCGGACTGCCGGATACGGATATTCTGGTTCATGGCATGTCAATCAGCCCCGGCAAACCCACAATTCTTGCCAGGTCCGGGGAAAAACCCGTCTGGGGGCTTCCGGGTCAGGTTGTATCAGCCATGATTGTATTTAAAATAGTTGTGGTTCCTTTTTTGAACAGATTAAAGGGACTTGGTCCGGAAAATACAATGATACGTGTTCCTGCAACACTCAGCCGGAATGTGGCTTCAGCACAGGGCAGACGCGATTTCATCAGAGTGCTGCTTGAAAACAGGGAAAATACTCTTGTGGCCAGGCCGGTTCTTGGCAAGTCAGGTCTGATCAGAACCATGATTCATGCTGATGGACTTCTTGAAATAGGAGATCATGTTGAAGGTCTGGAAAAGGGCACTCAGGTTAATATTATCCTTTTACAATCATAAAAAGGAATCATGCAGATGAATCCCAAAAGAAATGTATATCTGGAAATGAAGAGTATCGAGGATGCAAAAAAAATACTTTTTGATAATTTTGGCAGCCTTGTTACCCGTACTGAAGTCATTGATGTTGTGAACGCCAAAGGCCGTGTACTGGCTGAACCGGCTGTTGCCGCCATTTCTTCACCTAATTTTCATGCCGCTGCAATGGATGGAATTGCCGTGGATGCAAAGTCAAGTTTTGGGGCAAGCGAGGAAACTCCTGTCCGTCTTGTTCCGGGAAAAGATGCTTTCTGGGTCAATACTGGTCATGTCATGCCGGAGGGGACAAATGCAGTCATAATGATAGAGCATCTCAATATTCTCGATGAGAACAGTATTGAGATCGAAGCTCCTGTATTTCCGTGGCAGCACGTGAGGAAAATGGGTGAAGATATTGTCGCAACCAAGCTTCTTTTTCCGAGAGGGCACAGAATCAATTCATATGCCCTGGGTGCACTTTTATCAGGGGGAATATTTTCTGTTAAGGTTTACAAAAAACCAAAAGTCATGATAATCCCCACAGGTTCTGAGCTCAGACAATGGCATGAAGTTGATATTGCCACGATGGAGCCGGGAGATGTCATTGAATCAAATTCAGCTGTGCTGGGCGGCTTGTGTGAGGATCATGGTGCTGTTTTTGTGCGCCATCCCATGCTCAGGGATAACCTTGATAAAATAAAGCAGGCTGTCAGTGAGGCTGCTCAGGGCGATTTTGACATGGTCTGCATCATTGGCGGATCATCAGCCGGGTCAGAAGATTTTGCAAAACCTGTAATTTCATCACTGGGTGAAATTTATGTTCATGGAGTCACAATGATGCCGGGAAAACCGGTAATGTTTGGAAAAGTATATGATACCCCTGTGTTTGGCATTCCGGGATATCCTGTTTCAGCTATTGTGGCCTTTGAGCTGTTTGCAGGGCCTTTGCTTTTGAACATGCAGAAACTTGGAGAAATGGAAATTCCTGAAGCCACAGTGTTTCCTGCGAGAAAAATTGCTTCAAAGCTTGGGCAGGAGGAATTTTTAAGGGTCAAGATAGGCTCTGTTGACGGTAAGCTGATATCTTCCCAGCTTCCGAGAGGATCAGGCAGCATAACCACTTTGACAGAGGCAGATGCCATGATAAGAATCCCCTCCCATGTGGAGGGAATTCCGGAGAACAGGGAAGTAAAGGCTCAATTGCTGCGATCACTGTCTTCCATTGAAAACACCGTTGTCATCATAGGTTCCCATGATAATACACTGGATGTGCTGGCTGACCAGATCAAGGCAGAAAATGGCAAAGTAAGCATATCTTCCAGCCATGTGGGGAGCATGGGAGGACTTATGGCCATTAAAAAGGGTATGTGCCATATGGCAGGAGCTCATTTGCTTGACCCTGAAGATGGCAGTTATAATATATCATACATAAAAAAATATCTTCCTGATCACAAGGTATGGGTCATAAATCTTGTTATGAGGGAACAGGGGCTTATTGTGCCGAAGGGTAACCCTGAAAATATTGCTTCCCTTGAGGATATCAGAGACAGACAGCTTTGCTTCATCAATCGTCAGCCAGGCTCAGGAACCAGAATACTGCTGGATTATAAGTTAAAAAGCCTTGACATCTCTCCTGAAGACATAAAAGGATATGATACAGACGAGTACACACATATGTCAGTTGCTGTAAGTGTATTATCCGGAAGAGCTGACGCAGGGCTAGGCATACGGGCTGCAGACCAAGCCCTTGATCTTGATTTTATTCCAGTGATCACAGAAGAATATGATCTTGTTATTCCGGACAGATTTTACCATACTCCGAAAATTAAGGCCATTCTTGATACCATAGAAAATGATGCTTTTAAAAAAAGAGTTGTGGCACTCGGAGGATATGATATTTCAAATACAGGCAGGATTATCTGGCGGCCTGAATAAATCTGGTTGATTCATGCATACAGAACGGGCGCCCAGATTTTTTAATCCGGGCGCCCGTTTATTATTTAAAATTCGGATTCACAACCTTAATAAGGATGAATCTCAACACGTCTGTTCAGGGCGCGTCCAAGTTCAGTACCGTTCAGGGCAACAGGTTTTGTAAAACCAAAACCCAGGGTTGCCATTCTGTTGGGCATGATTCCTTTTTTAACCAGATATGCTTTGACAGCCTTTGCACGTCTCATGGAAAGATCCATGTTATAGGCTGCTGTACCAACATTGTCGCAATGGCCGTGGAGCTCAATACTCATGACAGGGTTCTTTTTAAGAATTTCTGCCACATTATCAAGAAGAGGATAGGCCTCAGGCTTGATGGTATCCTTGTCAAAATCAAACAATACATTATTCAGCACCCAGCAGCCAACTGCATTTACATTGGCTCCTGCAGGTGTTCCCGGGCATTGGTCATCTTCATCATAGACACCGTCCTTATCAGTGTCTTTTCTTTGTTTTACGGCCTTGGCAGCAGCCTGGACAACAGGTTTTTCACGAAGAAATACCTTTTCAACAAATCCGGCCATGCCGGCGCTGGTCAGAATCTGGTCCGCATTTGAATAAAACCCGCATCCTCCTATATCAGCAACTTTTTCCAGCAATGCCTGCCCTTCAGGAGAATCACCAACCTGAATCGGGTAAAAGCAGATTGAGGAGCCATAGGCTGCCTTTAATGCCCTGGCAGCGCCAAGCACATCATCCGGCATGTCAAGGCCGTCTGTGATAATGATCAGGGCAGTCTGGCCCGGCAGTCCATTCAGATCTGCTTTTGCAGCATCAAGCGCCTCGTTCAGAGGGCTGAATCCTCCGGGTTCAATGACTTTTGCAAACTTGTTTTCAAGATTGCGGGAGGAATATTTTTCCATTCCGTAGAAAAGCTCTGTCAGTTTATCAGATACTTTGGATGAGTGGCCAAATGATCTTAAACCTGCATTCTGGCCCATTTCCGGAATTGTATCATTCATCCGCTGTACAAGAGCCTGTGCAATTTCAAATTTTTTTGTTCCTTTAAAACTATTTCCCATTGAACTTGAGGCATCAAAAAGAATCAGGAAATTATCAGCTTTTGCAGTATACATGCCTGTGTCAAATTGGTGGGCTTCAAATGAGGGCAGAGTGCTGACCTGTTTTGCTGCACACCCGAACATAAAAAGGACGCTTACAAACGTTAATAAACATCTTGTAAAAAATTTCATGTCTGATTTTTCTCCTTAGATCTGTCGGTTATTGGTTTATTAATTGATATAAGACAGTGCTCCTAACTTACATGAGAATCGTTTTGAAATCAACCAAATCTTGAAGAAACCGGCATTATAGTTGAGATCAGACAGGGTGGTATCCTGTTCATGCATACCCATGATTTGCCTGGTGCAGTACCGGCAGGTTCAGGGCAGGGCAATGGTAAATATGATCACGGTTCCAGTTCCTGCCTCAGGGCGACGGCAAGTTTTTTCAATGTGTAGGGCTTTTTGATATACAGGCCGGCTCCGAGTCTGAGTGCCTGTTTTACCCTGTCATCTTCTGAAAATCCGCTTGCAATTATTGCCTTTTGTCCTGGATTTAATTCAATAATGCGTTTAAATGTCTCAAGACCGTCAATTCCGGGCTCCATCCTCATATCAAGCAGGATCAGGTCAGCTCTGCGGGTTTTGACGAAATCACAGGCATCTTCCCCGCATGATACCGATACCGGTGTATATCCCAGCATGGATAATACGTCTGATGCGATTTTACGCTGGGCTTCAATATCATCAACCACCAGGATTGTCTGGCCGTATCCCCTGAAATCGTCAATTATAAATTTATCTGCTTCTTTATTGCTCTGTTTTCTTGTGGCAGGAAAATAAATTTCAAATGAGGTGCCGCTGTATTCCTGGCTTATGGCCTCTATATAGCCTTTATGGTCTTTCACACAATTCCATACAACAGACAGACCAAGCCCGGAACCGCTCCTGCCCATCTGTTTTTTTGTATAGAACGGCTCAAATATGCGGTTAAGATCCTTTTCAGATATGCCGCAGCCGGTATCACTGATTTTTATCACCGCATAATCGCCTTCTTCCATGGTGGCATAGCTTCTTATGGGCTCTTCCACATATTTGTTGAAGGTTGAGATGGTAACACAGCCTCTGTCCTGTACTGCTTCTGCTGCATTTATCACAAGGTTCATCAGAATTTTTGCTATATGGGATGGGGAACCTTTAATATTCAGCAGGTCAGGATCAAGATCAGTCTGGAAGTCTATTTGAGGATGTTCGTTTCTAAGGCGCATAAAGGCAGGGCTGTTCATATATTCCCTGACAGCCTGGTTAAGATTGATTATTTCTTCAATGGTGATTCCCCGCCTTGTGAGAGTCAGAAGATCCTGTACTATGTCGGCTGCCTTGAGCCCTGCATTATGTATGAAGGAAATGGGTTCCTTCAGGGGGCTGTCAGGTTCAATCTGCATCAGCAAAAGTTCAGGATAACTTACAAGGCCTGAAAGAATATTATTGAGATCATGGGCAACGCCTCCTGCCATGGTGCCGATCAGTTCCATTTTTTCTGCTCTTTTAAGTTTTTCTTCAAGCAATTTTGTCTGTGATATGTCTCTTATGCATCCCAGCACAGCAGGAGCATTCTGCCATATTATTTTTTTTGAATTAATCTGTACCCAGACAATTTTACCTGTTTTGGTAAGGAGCCTGAAGGAATATGTTGTCTGAAAAATTTCACCCCTTAATCGTCTGATATGATTTTCAAATACCATGTTCCTGTCATCTGGATGGACAAGCAGGGTAAAATGCAGTTTTGAAAGTTCGTCCCAGTCATACCCTGAGAGTTCAATGACTCTGGGGTTTACAAATTTAAGAGTGCCGTCCTGGATTATGTATATTCCGTCATTGGCATTTTCAACAAGTACCTGGTATCTTTGTTTTTCTTCTGTAAGTTCATTGCGCAGGCACAGGCGTTCCTCCTCAAGGGACAGGGCTGCGGCAAGGGTTTGTATGCAGTTGATTTCATCGGGAGTGAATTGCCTTACGATTGTATCAACGATACAAAGGGAGCCTATAACCTTTTTTTGTGCTTTTACCGGAAAACCAAGATAGGATTTCAGATTGTATTTTTGAACATATGGGTCGCTTGTGAAAAAAGGGGTTGCTTCAAGATCAGGCAGGACAACAGGACGGTTTCTGCCCTTGATGGTTGCTTCCCAGCATATGTGCCCGGCCGGGTCTGATTCCCGGTCAATATCAGGCGGGACCCTGTGGCCTGCCCAGACAATAAGGGATTTTTTTCTGTCGTCAATGCGGTTGTACAGGGAACATACGCCCTGGAGAAGAGTGCAGGTCTGTTCCAGAATAATATCAATATTTTTTTTGCAGTCAGTGCCCAGGAGGTGAAAAATTCTGGCTATATCTGCCAGCTTGTCGCTGGAGCCTGTCTGGCCGCGCCGGATGTCCGTCTCTGGCATAATTATTTTCTCCGTCCATAGATATATATTGGGTTCTATTGTGAAACAGAATCAAGTTCAAGTCTTTTTTTAAAATCTTGCAATTTACCGGCATTAATTATATACGGGTCTTGTTTTTTGGCAGGAAAATCATAGATAATAAAAGGCTTTTTACATGCATGTGTATCAGGGAATTATTCTGGGCATTGTTCAGGGACTTACCGAATTTTTGCCGGTGAGCAGTTCAGGGCATCTGGTGCTGGGCCAGATGCTTTTCGGAATTACCAAACCCCAGCTTGCATTTGATATCAGTGTGCATTTCGGCACGCTTCTGGCCGTTGTCGCGGTATATTTTGCCGATATCAGGGCCATGGTTTCGTCTGTGTTCAGGTTCTGTTTTGCCTTGATTTCACCGGAAAATGTTTCAGGGCTCATTGCAGAAGACATCCATCTTAGAATGACAGGTCTTGTTATTCTGGGTTCTGTTCCCACAGCTCTGATCGGCCTTGGTTTAAAACATTATGAAGATATTTTGTTTGCCTCTCCTATCCTGTCTCCATCTCCGTCATATCCCACACCAAGGTCAAGGCCATTGTC
>CAYUOB010000071.1:0-16358 GCA_964446145.1 uncultured Desulfobacula sp. | reverse complement strand
ATGTATACTGGATTGCATTCCTGAAGAATTTTTAGTTCAGCTTGAAAATGCTCAAGTATCTGGCCTTTGTATTCATATCCTGTGCATATTTTGATTTCATCCAGCATATCAAGCACATCAAGTTTTGTTATTGCAAGGCCTGTCAGGCTGTTCAGGCGTACAGCATTTTTCAGGACAACCATATCCAGCCACCCGCACCTTCTTTTTCTCCCGGTGGTTGCTCCGAATTCAGATCCTGTTTTCTGAATTTTATCTCCTGTTTCGTCAGACAATTCCGTTGGGAAAGGACCAGCCCCCACCCTGGTTGTATATGCTTTTACTATCCCAATGATTTCATTGAGGTTTGCAGGTCCAACACCTGATCCGTTGGCTGCATTGCCCGCAACAACAGAAGATGATGTAACAAAAGGATATGTACCGTGTTCTATATCAAGATGAGTGCCCTGGGCACCTTCGAACAGCAGCTTTTTATCCGACATTATCCCTTCGTGTAAAATTACAGAGACGTCTGCAATGTAGGGGATTAATTTGTCCTTTATATTTTTGAACTGGTCGATGATAATTTGGGGATCAATGGTCTGTGCCTTGAAAAAGTTTTTGAGATAAAAATTTTTTTCTTCTGCAATGGCAGTCACTTTTTCTTCAAACAGCCGGAAATCAAGAAGGTCACAGAACCGAATCCCCCTCCTTGTTGCCTTGTCTTCATAGCATGGGCCTATGCCTCTGCCGGTTGTCCCGATCTTCTTGTCCCCCTTACTTGCCTCTCTGGCATTATCGATCATTTTATGGTAGGGCATGATTATATGCGCTCTGTTGCTGATTTTGAGCATATCAGGCGATGCATCGATGTTATTGGATAATAAATAATCAATTTCCTCAAGCAGAACAAACGGATCAACTACAACGCCGTTTCCTATGAAACATTTTTTCTGCTGTATAATACCGGATGGAATGAGATGGCTTATAATCTCCTTGTCATTGACCACCATAGTATGCCCGGCATTATTGCCTCCCTGAAATCTTACAACATAATCTGCGTATTCACTCAGTAAATCCACAATTTTGCCTTTTCCTTCATCTCCCCATTGTGTACCTACCACTACTGTATTGCCCACTATTTGCTCCTTTTAGCCGTAAAAAATTTTTTTAAAAGCTGCTTTGTTTTTTCCTGATATATTCCTGATATGACTTCTGGCTGATGATTTAAGCGCCGGTCTTCAGACATTGTGTATAATGAACCGGCAGCACCCCATTTGGGATCAGATGCTCCAAAGACAATCCGTGCTATGCGTGCATGGATAATTGCACCCATGCACATGATACAGGGCTCGATGGTGACATATAAAGTCGTGTCAGGCAGCCGGTAATTACAAAATTCCCTGCATGCCATGCGGATAGCGTTAATTTCAGCGTGGCTTGTGGGGTCATTTGAGGATATGGGACAATTATGGCCGTACCCTGCAATATTTCCAAGGTGATCCACAATAACCGCACCAACAGGAACTTCATCTGCCTGGGCTGCTTTCTGCGCCTCCCTGATGGCCAGATTCATATAATAATAATCATCTTCCATAATACTGCCTACATATATAAACCTTTTCTTTCAAGGTCAAATGAATTATATGCCTGCCAGGGAAAAATCCAGGCCAATTATACCATGCATTGCAAGGTTATATGGATTATAAAAAAAACTTGTGTTTAGCGGAAAGCTCTGATATATACACTTTTCAATGATGCGCGCCCGTAGCTCAGCTGGATAGAGTATCTGACTACGAATCAGGGGGTCACGTGTTCGAATCGCGTCGGGCGCGCCATTAATTCTTCAGTGAATTCCATGAAAAATCAGTTTGCAATTATGAATTTGCCAGGCGCTGATCATACATTGACCCTATGCCGTATTCGTTGCGGCGCATGAATTTGTCGACTGAAGGACCGATGAGCTGCATTTCAGGATTTTTTTTCAGTACATCCTGGGCAATCCTCATTTCTTTTGTACAGCCGGTACTATAAGTTGAATCTTTGCCTATCCATTCAGGCGGCACTTTTTTGCCCATAAGAGCAAAACTTTCAGCAATATCATCGGCTGTCTGAAATCTCCATATATCAATATAAGAACTGCGCTGAACTATTTCCCACATGTACATGAGATCATCTGCATCCATTCCAGGCTCATAATAAAGGGAAGGGTTGATGACAAAGAGGTTTGATGACTGCTTTTGCAGATGATCAATGAATGTGGTCATGATTTTTTTTGCCACTTCAATCTTTCCCGGAATAGAGCCTATAATACCGCTGTAAAACATTACAGTCATACCTTTTTGCCTGGCAGCTTTCATCTGGTCAATGATTTTACCTGCTTTTTTTTCCAGATCTTCATGGGAAAATTGTATAAAATCAGGATGCCTCGGCTTAAAGCTTATTAAAAGTGATTTTTTATCAAGCGTAATGTTTATAATATTCTGTGTGAACCTGAAATGTGAATCAATCAGCCTTCTTTTCTGTGTATTTCCTCTTGAGATAACACAATCCACTTCCTTGAATATTCTGCTGAATGTCGTGGACACAAGCAGAAGGTTAAGGTCTTCTTTGGTCCCGTCAGAAACAACATAAAGATTTTTATCATGTTTTAAAAGTTCCACCAGATTGTTTTTGCTTATTGTTTTGTCATGGATGAAATGTGCATTTTTAAGTTCAGCTTTTAAAACAGGGTCTTCAAGTGTATCTGCCAGGCAGACCTTGTTGAAAAAAGCTGCTTGTTTAACTGCCAGAATCACTGTGTGGCCAAGATCACCAAGAAATCTGATTACAGCAAGATCTCCAATTATCTGCCCTGATTCATCAGCAAGCCATAGGAGTTTTTGTTTTTTTGATTTCATGAGTTTAAGAAGAAAATCAAGGCCGTTCCCTTTGACAGGGGCATTGAAAAAACTTTTGATCTGGGTCTGTGAAGGCATTTTTGGGGTTTTGGATTTCCATATATCTTCTTTTGCCATGAGGCTTAAAAGCCGTCTGAATTCTATCTCCTTGATTTTTTCCCTCATGGACAGCAGCGAATTATCCTCAATTGAGGGCATGACATTATCAAGCTGATCCAGTGCTTTTTGTAAATCTGAAGAGGTCAGGAAATTTTTAAATTTTCTGTTGGCTTCCTTTTTCCGGTCAGAATAAGGATTTTCAATGTGAGTACGGCTCAGGAATATTTTATACAAACGTTTTTCCAGTCTTGAAGGCACAAGAAGTCCGGTCTGAATTTCATCATTATATTTTATCTGTATAAGAGTTTTTAAAAATTTATTATCATAATCTGATTCAATGAGTTCATCTATCATCGCAATGATGCGATCAAGCACTTTATTGTAGTGGGTTTTCAGATATTCAGGGTATTGCTGTGACATTATTGCCCTGAACATCTCGTCAGAGCATGGATAATACCGCTCTTCATTTTCAGGATATACCATGAATTCAATCTGTTCTTTTGTGCCTACCTTTGTGGGGTATGCAAAGGGATCAATATGGTTCTTAAGAAAAAAAGCAGTAAACCAGGCATCACGATCCGGGTCTTTTCCTGGATGAAAAATTTTCGCTTGATCAGAATGCATTTAAAATTCCTCCGGTCTGATGAATGAAATCACTTTATACGATACCATTGAATATTTGAATTTGCAAACACGATTGCCTGAACCGGGTTGACAGGGCCATCATAAAAAGCGTAATAGATTTGCATGGATAAAATACAGGCATTGAAAATTTTACACTTGGCCGCAGATGCGTCTTTGGAGGATGCAAAAAAATCCTATCGTTTTCTGGCAAGAAAATATCACCCTGATCTTTTACCCTGCAGGAACGGGCAGATAACATCCAATGATTCAAAGATGAAACAGATCAATCTGGCTTATCGTTTTCTTGTATCTGTGCTTGAACCTGAAAAAAAACATGAACATTCAGCCGGTGTCGCTTTTAAGAATCCTGAGGCCCAGAATAAAACCGGAACATGGCTGGCCAGGCTCCGGCAGATTTTTTTAAATTGTTTTCACGGCATAGGCTTATCCGGCAGGGCAGAAACACAACCTGAATATTTTAAAAAAAACAGGGCAGAAAAATTTGTACCTGCCTTTTCCGGCCAGAGTTTTGACAAAATTCTGAAAAATGCGGGTCATGGGTTAAATGCCTCAGGCCGGAACCCATACAGGCCTGGTTGTCCCGGAAAATTTTCAGGCACACACAATATTCATGCAGGCTACAGAAGATATATGATTTTGAAAAACAGGATGGCATTGATCAGGCCTGCAAGACATGAAATGCCAACAGGGGGAAGAATCACTCCGGTTCAGCCTGTTACCCGTGTTAAACCCTTAAGGTATGAGTGAGAACAGCAGATTTGGATCATAATTCTTCATAGTTAATTGATATAAGTTTTTCCCCTGTTCTCAGGTCAGCAATATGGGCAGAGTTTTTTTCAATAATTCCATAGGTGCATATACCGTTTTTGGGGCAGGTCACTGATCCTGGATTCATGAAAATCCCATGGTTGTTTTTTTCAAGCCTGAAAATATGTGTATGGCCCTGGATTATAATATCTGCTTTTCCAGGTTTGTCCATGTGAAAAGGCTTATGCCCGTGATGAAGAAAAATTTTTTTTGTGAATGCATAAAATTCAAGGTCAGGTCTGAATTCAGGCAGATATGAAGGTGTATCGCAATTGCCGTAAACATAATACACATCATTGGGGAAATCCAGTAATTCCTGTTTTATTGATTCTGGTTTGAAATCATTATCAGCATAACTGCCATATCTTGTATCAAAAATATCTCCTGCAATAACCAGGCTGTCATCGTTTCTGAGGAGAGATTTCAGGGTCAGCCATGAATTGTAGTTTCCATGAATATCTGCTGTAATAATAAAACGTGTCATAATAAATTAAGTTTTTTCTTGTTTAAAAAGATAAAATTTCATAGTATCACCTTCAAATCAAGTAAATAATGAAATTAACCATGGATTTTAAATTAATTGACAGGATTCTGGCTCTTGGCAACCTGATTGGCTATGCAGGGATTGCATATATTGAAGCGGATAATTGCCTTCAGGTATCTTCGTGGAATAAAGGGGCGGCTGACCTGTTCGGGTATTCTGAATATGAAACCATGGGGTGTTTTCTGTATGAGCTGATCCCCCTGGAAAAGGACAAACTCGTAAAATGCCGCAGAACCCGGCGTGAGACTGTGACATATATTGCCGGCAGCGGACAGAAACTTCATTGTGAAATCCTTTATACCCCCATCATGACCACAAAAGGAGAAAAATTAGGGATTGCGGTTCTTGCCAGGGACATTTCAGAAGAATTGCAACTGAAAAAAAACCTGAAACAGCAGAAACAGCATCTGAGTGATATTTTTGATTTTGCGCCCATAGGTATTTATCATGTCAATATGGAAGGCAGCGTCACTTCCGCCAATTCTGAATATGCCTGGATGCTTGGATATGAATCCTCCAGGGCAGTTGTTGAACAGGTAGGGGATTTTGCAGGCCAGACCTTTTTTGAGCCTGAAAAAGCTGAAGAATTCATGTTTGCTATTTACGAGGCAGAGGAGGTCTCCCGTTTCCGCTGCCAGATCAAACGTAAGGATGGCTCATACGTATGGGGCCTGTGCTATGCAAAGGCAACATATGACGAATCAGGCAGGATGAATGGTTTTAATGGCTTTACAATTGATATAAGCGAAACAGTCAGAGCTGAGCTTGAACTTAAGAAAGCAAATGGGAAACTTCAAATGCTTTCTGTTATTGACGGGCTTACACAGATACCCAACAGGCGAAGATTTGATGAATACCTTGAAGCTGAATGGCAGCGTCTCTGCCGGGAGCAAAAACCCATTGCTCTGATAATGTGTGATATAGATTTTTTTAAATTATACAATGATAATTATGGACATCAGGCAGGGGATGAATGCCTTAAAAAGGTGGCCGGGGCAATCAGCACAACTGCATGCCGTTCCACTGATCTTGCCGCAAGATACGGTGGTGAGGAGTTTGTGGTGGTTCTGCCGGGAACAGATCTTGACGGGGCAATGATAATTGCTGAAAGAATCAGGAATAATGTGAATGAGTTAAAAATTATTCATGAAAAATCAAATGTAAATGATTATGTGACTTTAAGCCTTGGGGTTGCTGCCGTAATTCCAGGACATGATCACATAGCAGAGGATCTTATTGTCAGGGCTGACCAGGCATTGTATGAAGCCAAAGAAAGCGGGCGCAACAGATTTGTTGCCACTGCAGGAATATCTGATTGACTTTCCCATGACAGATAATATTTGTGATTTAAATACAAAAGTTTTTAAATACGGCTTCATCCATCCATGTGAGAATGTTTTTATAAGGTATGGCATTGCGCAGGACCGTGAAAAATCTGCAAGAGCCATAGTTCTGCTTCTGCACGGCAGAGGCGAGTTCATGGAAAAATATGAGCATGTTGCAAAGAACATAATTCATCGGAATTTTATTGTGATCAGTTTTGACTGGAGAGGCCAGGGATTATCCTGCCGGGAACTTGAGAACAGACAGAAGGGCCATACAGAAAATTTTGAAAATTATATTAATGATCTTGAATACCTTTATTCAGAAATCATAGAGCCATACAAACTTCCTGTTTATATTCTGGCCCACTCAATGGGCGGGCATCTTGCGCTCAGGTTCATGAGTCTTTCTCCAATGAAGATTAAAAAAGCTGTACTGACCTCTCCGATGATTGATATCGCCATGCCCGGCTGGTTCAGGCCTGGGGCCGGTATCATTGCGGGAATACTGGGTAACTCATCATTGTTTTCAGGTTGCTATGCCATTGGAAGCCATGATTATACCGCTGAAAAAAATGATTTTGCCGCCAACAGGGTCAGCCATGATCCTGAAAATTGTATGATTTTGCACAATGAAATTGAAAAAAATCCTGATCTTGCCATTGGAGGGCCCACATGGGGCTGGGTAAATGCTGCTTTTAAATCAATAAGAATACTTGGACGCGGTGATGTGGTGAAAAAAATTACAGTCCCGGTTTTAATACTGACTGCAGGCGCAGATAATGTGGTGTCAGTCAAAGCCCAGGCAGATATATGCCGCAGGCTCCCTGAATGTTCCAGAATCGTGATAGAAAATGCTTTTCATGAGCTCCTTTTTGAAACTTCCGATATTACCACCAGGGTCTGGGATGCATTTGACCGGTTTATCATAAGCAATGCTTAATGCTTATGAAGCTGATAATGCCCTGATTCGCTCAAGAACCGGAGGATGGGAATAATTTAAAAATACGTAAAATGGGTGAGGGGTAAGATTTGAAAGATTGGCAACGGACAGTTTCTTCAATGCATTGATCAAGGCTGTACCGTTACCGGTTGTTGTTGCTGCAAACCTGTCAGCTTCATACTCATCCTTTCTGGATGAAGCCTGAAAAAATATTGATACAAAAAGGTCAATGGGCGAATATAACAGTCCGAAGAAAATTAATCCCGCATATATTGAGATTTTATCAATAAAAAATGCATGAAATAGTGCAGGACTGGAGATAAAGACGGAAAGCAGATAAAACATGAATCCCATCTGCAGTATTCCTGCTGCCAGCCGTTTTATGATATGATGTTTTTTGAAATGCCCCATTTCATGGGCAAGAATGGCAACAAGTTCTTCGGTGTTGTGGTTTTTGATCAGGGTGTCAAACAGGACAATCCTTTTATTTTTGCCAAACCCTGTGAAAAAGGCATTGGATTTTGTGCTTCGTTTTGATCCGTCCATGACAAAGATATTGGATAAAGAAAAATCAATTGATCTGGCATATGACATTATTGCTTCTTTTAAAGGGCCTGGCTTAAGGGGCGTGAATTTGTTGAACAAGGGCATGATCCATGTGGGCACGATATATTGTACTCCGACAAGGAACAAAGTGCATGCTGCCCAGCAGATCAGCCAGGCAGAACTTCCGTAGGACTGCAATATCCATAGAATTGCAGATAATAATATACTTCCCAATATGAGAGACACGGCAAGTGACTTTATAAGGTCGGCAATGAAAATACGCGCATTTGTTTTATTGAAACCGAATTTTTCTTCAATGACAAAGGTGGAATAAATATTAAAGGGAAGTGATATAATGAATTTCATTCCCAGAAGGATTCCAGTGAAAAAAAGTCCTGAAACAATTGGTGACAGGTTGAATGACCTTACAAAATCGTCCACCATTCTGAAACCGCCGGAAAACCAGAACACAAGAAGCACTCCAAGATCTGTCGTGGAAGTGATGAATTCAAACTTTGTGTTGGTTTTCAGGTAGTCCTGGGATGCTTTATATTGTGCGGCATTGTAATATTCCTGAAATTCTTCCGGAAGTGGCTGGTCAAGGTTGGTGAGATTTAAAAAATCTGCAATTTTATCAAGGAGATAACTGCCTGTCAGGGTAATCAGAATAATAAGAGTGACAGTGTGCTCAGAAAAATGCATTTTAGATTGGGACAGGCTCAGGAATTAATCATATCTCTTAATTTGCCGGAGCATTTAAATGTGACAACACGCCTGGCAGGTAAGATCATTTCTTCATCAGTGGCAGGATTTCTGCCTTTTCTGGCTTTTTTTTCATTGACGCAGAATTTGCCGAACCCGCTTATCATTATATCTTCACCGTTTTCAATGGTCTGTTTGATGATTTCAAGGAGCTCTTCCATGATTTCATATGTTTCGGTGCGCGATAAATTAAGCTTGTTTTGTATTTTTTCTGCAATAATTGTTTTGGTTAATGCCATAAATTTTACTCCTGCAACTGAAATTGAAGTTTTTAAAATTATTTTCCCAAAATTTTTGCTAAAATACTTTATTATCAGGGCATTTGTCAAGCAACTTTGAATCCCTGGGCAGCTGGGCAGGTTTCGGAATTTTCTGGATGTTCGTGTTGCCATATCCGCCTGCTGCCAAGGGGGCATGCATATCCTTTGGGTCTGCTGGCAGCTGTGTTTGATTTGAGTGAAGATTACCTGTACAATCTGTTGGGGATTGTGAATTTGAACTTTGTCTGATATTTATCTGGATAAAATGATCTGTTTTTAAATTATGGAGATATAAATAATGATAAAAGCACTTACTGCACTGGATGGAAGATATGCAGGCCTGACAGCGGAGCTTGCCGATATTTTTTCTGAATATGGATTAATAAGGCATCGGGTTTTTGTTGAAATTGAATGGCTTAAATTTATTCTGAATGAATTGGTCAAAGATAAATATGCCAATGCTGATTTTACAAACCTGGATGACATAGTTGATAATTTTTCTGAAGAGGATGCCCTCCGTGTCAAGGAAATTGAGAAACAGACAAATCATGATGTAAAGGCCGTGGAATATTTTATCAAAGAAAAGCTTGAAAAATGCGGGCTGTCTGCTGTGCGTGAGTGGGTTCATTTTGCATGCACATCTGATGATATTAACAATATATGCTATGCTTTGATGTTGAAAAAGGGCAGGCAGGCTGTTCTTAAGCTGCTTGACGAGCTTGTTCTTGTGCTGGAGCGGAAAGCTTTGCAGTACAAATCTGTGCCAATGATGTCCCGTACCCACGGGCAACCTGCAAGCCCCACTACCACAGGCAAGGAATTTGTGAATTTTGCCTGGCGCATCTCCAGGGAGGCAGGCCTGCTGGAAAAAGCAGATATTCAGGCAAAAATCAATGGAGCAACCGGTAATTACAATGCCCATTATTTTGTATATCCTGAAGTCGACTGGATCGGGATGTCGCGCAGGTTTATCAAAGACAGGCTGGGGCTTGAGCCTGTATTTTTCACCACCCAGGTGAATCCCAACCACTCCCTTGCATTTATCCTGCATGCCATGGTACGGCTGGCAGCCATTATTATTGATCTGGACAGAGATATGTGGGGTTATATAAGCCTCGGGTATTTTAAACAGAGAATAAAACAAGGTGAAACCGGTTCGTCCACCATGCCCCATAAAGTCAATCCCATTGATTTTGAAAATAGTGAGGGCAATATGGGGATGGCAATATCCCTTATGGATCACATGAGCGTTAAGCTGCAAAAATCAAGGTTCCAGCGGGATCTTACCGACAGTACTGTTCTCAGAAGCCTGGGGGCTGTTTTTGGTTATTTTGCAATTGGGATAAAAAATACCCTTAAGGGACTGTCCAAGATAGATCTTAATGAACAGGCAATCCAGGCTGACCTTGACAGCAATCAGGAACTGCTTGCAGAACCTTTTCAGACTGCCATGAGGGTTTTTGGCGAACCTGATCCCTACGAGCGCCTAAAGGAATTGACCCGGGGGCATAAAGTGGGAAGGCAGGAGCTGGAAAAGTTTGCCGACAGTCTTGAAAAAACACCCCAGGAATTCAAGGACAAGATGAAGAAACTGACCCCCGGCACTTATACCGGTCTTGCACAGGATCTGGTGGAGTTTTATTTTGCAAACAAATAGAGTGAAACAATATCGTTGTATTCGGTGGCAATAAAACATGCCATTGGTTATTTATAGTTCCGCTTGATGTTTCCATTTATTCAGGGGATTTTTTAAGTTGGTTTGTTTTAGTTCCATTTCATATTTATATTATCATTAAATTTTGCTTTCCATTTGAATAAAGAAATTTTGATTCAGCTTTATTGACAGGTGTTTGGGAATATTTTTCCATGGTATGGCTGAGATGGCAGGAAATTTGCAGATGAAGTTTTTAATGAATCTGTTTTAAGCAATTAATCTTAACACCATTTAATTAATCTAAGGAGCAAAAGATTATGATTGTTGGAATTTTAAAAGAAATCAAACCCCAGGAAAATCGTGTATGCATGACTCCTTCAGGAGTTGACATGATGAAGGCTCATGGTCATAAGGTCTGTGTTGAGAAAAATGCCGGGGTTGGATCCGGTTTTGATGACAGCCAGTATATTGATGCAGGAGCTGAAATCATTGATACCCCTGAAGAAATATATCAGACCTGTGATATGGTGATGCACGTTAAAGAACCTCAGCCCTCTGAATTCGCTTATATCAGAGAAGGACAGATAGTATTCACATATCTGCATCTTGCGGCTGATAAAAATCTTACCCAGGCTCTTTTGAAAACAGGTTCCACAGGTATTGCCTATGAAACAATTGAAGATGATAAAGGCGGTCTGCCTTTGCTTGCGCCCATGAGCGAGGTGGCAGGGCGCCTTGCAACACAACAGGGTGCAAAATATCTTGAAAAACCGTTTGGCGGTCAGGGTCTGCTCCTTGGTGGTGTTACAGGAACTCCGCGTGCAAATGTTCTGGTGATTGGCGGAGGTGTTGTGGGTATACATGCGGCAGAGGTTGCCTGTGGAATGGGGGCAAATGTCACGATTCTTGATATGAATATTGACAGGCTGCGTTATCTTTCCGAAATAATGCCTGCAAATTGTCAGGCTCTCATGTCTTCCCCCTCTTTGATCAGGGAGCTTGTAAAGACTTCTGATCTTGTCATAGGAGCTGTACTGGTGGCAGGAGCAAAGGCGCCGAAGCTGATTACAAGGGATATGCTTTCAACCATGAAAAAGGGTTCTGTCATCGTTGATGTGGCGATTGATCAGGGTGGATGCTTTGAAACTTCACGGCCCACCACCCATAATGACCCTGTATATGAAATTGATGGGGTGATTCATTACAGTGTTGCAAATATGCCGGGTGCTGTTCCTTTGACTTCAACAATGGCATTGACAAATGCCACTCTTCCATATGCCATTAAAATAGCTGATATGGGCTGGAAAGCTGCATGCAGGGATAAGGGGTTTGCAAAGGGGGTTAACTATGTCGCAGATAAAATTGTATGCAAACCAGTAGCCGAGGCTTTCGGATTTGAACACACTCCTCTTGATACCCTTATTTAAATTCTTTCGATCGATGAATCGAATCTGATCTGAATGGGTAAATCGCAGAGGTGTACTGACTGATCATACACCTCTGCGCCTGTTGTCCGGGTTTAAACAGTTTCGCCCGGATTCCTTAAATTAAAACGGTTGATATACCAGGGAGCTGATTTGTATTGCAGCCTGCTTAATCCCTTGGTTTCCAGGGAAGCTATGGCAAGTTGCAGAGTGTGATAATCTATTTCAACATCATCCCATCCAAGATATTTCAACCTCTGGTTTGCCTGGCAATGGGATATATCCGGACTGATAAGGCAGGCATTTGCCAGGCTTCTGATAAAACCGGGAATTAAAGATGCTTCAACCCCGTTTTCAATCAGTTTGTGAATCAGTTTTTTATCAATCATTGTTGCCATGGCATAATTCCATTTAAATTATTTTATCCAGGAAGTTAAAGAATTGTTGCATGTTATAGTATTCATTGAGCCAATTATAGTCAATCCCGGTTAAACACGATCATTTTTTATAATGGATGGTTAATTGTCGGTAAAATCCGGATCTTATTGTTATATAATTTTTGTATGATGCATTAATCTTCATAATACTCCTGTTTTTGTCATATTGCTTTTATTTGCTTTTATCAAATTGGGCAAACCCTGTTTTCAGGCAGGATTTGCCCAATTTGATAAAATATGTTTAATTGTAATATTTAAATTAATTTTATTCAGGAGGATAATGGATGCACCATGAATTAACCCCGGACGAGGGCGATCTGTTGTTAAAACTGGCACGTACGGCCATTAAGCACAGGTTTGACAATTGTACGGATGAACTTCTATCCTTGAGGGCAAAGGCTTCTGAAAAACTTCTGGATCACAGAAGAGCAAGTTTTGTCACTCTGCATAAAAACAGAGACTTAAGAGGGTGCATTGGAAATCTTGAGCCTGTGAAAACCATATGGGAAGGTGTGAAAGATAATGCAGAACATGCAGCATTTGATGATACCAGATTTGCCCCTGTAACCTGTGAAGAACTTGACCAGATACTTATTGAAGTCAGTATTCTGACCCTGCCTGTTCAATTTGAATATTCTGATATCCAGGCATTGATTACCGGCCTGCGTCCGGGTGTGGACGGGGTAATCATTCAAAAAAAACACACCAGGGCAACTTTTCTTCCCCAGGTCTGGGAACAATTGCCGGAACCAGAACAATTCCTGACCCATCTTTGTCTTAAGGCCGGATTACCAGCCGGTGAGTGGCAGTCCGGAAACCTGAATGTCTTTACTTATCAGGTTCAGATTTTTGAGGAAATTTCTGAAAATCAGGGAGGGATCCATGCCGGTGGACTCTGATTTGTTAAAAGTTATTTCCAGGATAGATGACCTGGATGAATTAAATTCTTTTTTTCAGGAAATTTTTACTCCGGCAGAGCTTGAAGATATTGCTTTGCGGTGGAAATTGCTTAAAGACCTCCATAAAGGCCTTGCACAGAGGAAAATTGCACAGAAATACGGAATCAGTCTGTGCAAAATTACACGGGGATCAAAAATTCTCAAGGACAAAAAATCCATTATTGCTAAGATCCTGGATTCAGAATCAAAGTGATATCAGCTTCAGTGCAAGCTGTGACCATAGTTCAAGGTTAAACCTGGGAAGATTGCGGGTTTTTTCCCATCTGAACCGGAATAATTCAGGCCCTGGTAAAAATTGTTCCGGATGATCTGTAAGGATTCTGAACACAGCTCCAAGATGGACCTTTCCCACTTCTGTCACATCTTCGCTTATAATTCCGGAAAAATGCGGGATTTCATTGTCTGGTCTCTTCTCAAGTTCTTCGTTCAGCTCCCTTTCCATACCAGCCATTAATACAGTTTGAAATGAGTTTGCATTCCCTGCAGAATCGCATGGGTTGATATGTCCTCCGATTCCGGCTGACCACAGGTCATGCAACCTTTTTTCACTGCCTTGTCTGTTGTAAATGGCGGTTTTTTCAAGATTCTGCGTCTGAATGATAATATAGGGAATAATCTGTTTATGGGATATGTCTTTTTCCGCTTTTTGTCTGTCCATGAATTTGAATCCTGCCTTTGAACAGGTGGTGATGAATGTATCAATATCAACAGGTATTATGCTTGTTTTCCTCCTCCATGAGGCAGGCAGGTCTGGCTTGTGAATACATAATACTTTTTCCTTTTGCATGGTATTCTGTCCTTGTATGAGAAATAAACAGAATTTCTATCATATAAGCAATGAAAATAGAAGCCCGGATTTTTTTTGATACCAAGCAAAATAATTGTCATTTATTGATTTTTACGAATTTAATCTGTTTGTATGGAGAAATCTCAGGGTATATGATATTTAAAAAAATAATTATCAACCAAAATATGGAAAGCTTATGTTATTTTTAAACAAAAAATCAATTTCACAAATTGACAAAGATATTATCCAGGATGCAGTAAAAGAGGCTTATCGTCTTGTATTGACATCAGATTATAATATGCCTGACAGAACACATGCTCCTGATGGAGAAAATACTGTTTTATTCATGCCATGTTTTGCAAAACAGTTTTTTGGGGTCAAACTTGTATGGGTTTTTCCAAAGGCCCCTTGCCAGGGATATCCTGCTGTCAACGGCATTATGGTGCTTTCAGATAATATTACGGGACAGCCGCTTGCAATTATGGACGGTGCTGCTCTTACAGCCCAGAGAACCGGTGCTGTGGGAGGCCTGGCAATTGATCTGCTCAGCCCGGATACTGTAAAAACCGCAGGCATTTTCGGGGCAGGGGTGCAGGGGTATCATCAGGGCCTGTACCTTTTGCATAACCGCAGCATTGATACTCTTTATATCCATGACCTTAATATCAAATCAGCCGAAACAATGGCCCGTAACCTAAGACATGAATTTACAAATGTTGATTATATAATTGCAGACTGCCCTGAACAGGTTATTGAAAATTGCGAGATAATTATTGCCGCCACAACTTCTTGTTCTCCTTTGTTTGAAATCAGACCGGATGATACCAGGGGCAGGCTTTTTATTTCCATTGGATCTTTCAGACCTGATATGCAGGAATTTCCGGACAATGTAATTGCAAATGCCGATGAAATATTTGTGGATACAATGTTTGCTGCAGAGGAATCCGGTGATATTGCAGGCCCTGTCCAAAGAAATATCATTGAAACGGATATGATTAAAGAATTTGCAGAATTGATTGGTAAAAAGAACAGATTTACAGGCAAAACACTTTTTTTTAAAACAGTGGGAATGGCGCTTTTTGACCTGAGTGTTGCCTGCTCTCTTTATGAAATGGCGTTGAAAAATGGTATTGGTCAGTCAGTTGAATTTTAATGCGGAAAAGTGAAAAGGAGTGGAGCGGGAAACGGGATTTGAACCCGCGACTTCGACCTTGGCAAGGTCGCACTCTACCACTGAGTTATTCCCGCTCAGCAACAGAAAGTTGGCCTTTTTTACTTCAAATTTCAGGTTTTGTCAAGGAAACTTTTGGGTTCTATGGAAAGAAAAAAAGTACTGGTTACAGGCGGGGGCGGGTTTCTCGGGAAAGCCATTGTTAAAAAACTTCTTTGCTTGAATATGGATGTTACCTCTTTTTCAAGACATTGTCATCCGGACCTTGAAAAAATGGGGGTAAAACAGATCAATGGAGATCTGGCTGATAAGGATGTTGTTGTAAAAGCTTTCAAAAATATGGATGCTGTGTTTCATGTTGCTGCAAAACCGGGTATCTGGGGGCCATATGAAGAATTTTTCAGGGTCAATGTAACAGGTACCTGCAATGTTATTGCTGCCTGTTTTGAAAACAAAGTAGGCCAACTGATTTATACAAGCTCACCAAGTGTGGTATTTGATGATAATGACATGGAAAATGTGGATGAAACCGTCCCATACCCCAGTAAATATCTTGCTGCATATCCTGAAACCAAGGCCATTGCGGAAAAATCAGTTTTGTCTGCTGCTGCCCAGGGGCTTTGCTCAATCATTATCCGGCCTCATCTGATATGGGGGCCGGAGGACAATCATCTTGTACCGGGAATCATCTCCAGGGCCGGCAGATTGAAAAGGATAGGGCCGGCAGATGACCTTGTGGACACAATTTATGTTGACAATGCAGCTTACGCCCATGTACTTGCTTTTGAAAAACTTGTGCAGAATCCCTCATTGTCAGGTAATATTTATTTTGTCAGCCAGGATGAACCTGTCTCAAAATGGGAGATGGCAAATGCTTTTCTGGCAGCCGCCGGCCTTCCTGAGATCAAAGGGCATGTTTCAGGGAGAACCGCTTATCTGGCAGGAATGATTTTTGAATTCATATACAGGCTGTTTAAAATCAGAAAAGAACCTCCAATGACACGGTTTGCCGCCAGAGAGCTTGCCACATCACACTGGTTCAATATTTCAAAAATAAAATCCGATCTGGGTTATAAACCTGAAGTATCCACAAGCCAAGGGCTTTTAAGATTAAAACAATGG
>CAYUOB010000070.1:0-16445 GCA_964446145.1 uncultured Desulfobacula sp. | reverse complement strand
GAAACATAGCCGGCCAGAAGATTAAAAACAAATGTAAACACAAACAATACAAGGCCTATGGCGAACAAAGCATGATAATGGTCACTGCCAAAGGCGGCTTCTGCCATCTCTGCCGCAATATTGGCCGGCAGGGGACGCACAGGATCAAAAAGTGAACCCGGAATCATGGCCGCACCGCCTGCTGCCATGAGCACCACCATGGTTTCTCCAATTGCCCTTGAAAGTCCCAGAATAACTGCCGTGCATATCCCGGACAGAGAAGCTGGAATCACAACTCTGACCAGGGTCTCAAAATGGGTGGCTCCAAGGGCAAGGGATGCTTCTTTAAGACTTGCAGGCACACTGAACAATGCGTCCTCTGCAATGCTGCATATGGTGGGGACAGCCATGAAGGCAAGCATGAGTGATGCATTCAGCATGTTCAGTCCGACAGGAATATCAAAAACCTTTTGCATAAAAGGCGCAACCACAACCATGGCAAAAAAACCTATTACCACAGAAGGCATTGAAGCCATGAGTTCCACAACCGGTTTGATTATGCGTGCCAGGCCGGGCGAAGCAATCTCTGCAAGATACACTGCTGTCATTATCCCAAGCGGAACAGCAATAAGGCCGGACAAAAGAGTAACATACACCGATCCAAGAATAAGCGGAAAAATTCCAAAACTTGCAGGATCATCTGTTGGATACCATTGTGTGCCGAAAATAAAATCCATGAACGACACATGCCTGAAGACCGGAAGGCCCTCCTTTAACAGAAAGACCATGATCAGCAACAATGATGTGATGCCGAAGAGCGCACTGGCTGCAAAAATCCAGTGCACTCCCCTGTCTGTATATTGACGTTTCAAAACCTGTCTCCGGCTTCTTAGAAAAGCGGAATTGAACCGGCCTGCTTAACAAGTGCCTGGCCTTTTTTTGACAGTATAAATGAAACAAATCCCATTGTATCTCCGGACGGCCACCCGTTTGTAAACATGAAAAGCCCTCTTGATATGGGATAAGAACCGTTCAGGGTATTTTCCTCTGAACCTTCCACTCCCTCAACACGCAGCGCTCTGATTTCATCATTAAGATAACCAAGACCTATATATCCTATGGCACCGGCAGTTTTTGCCACTGCCTGAACCACACCGCCATTTGAAGGAACAGTAAGGGCAGAGGGGATCACACGTTTTTTATCCATTACAAGTTCTTTCCAGACCCCAAAGGTTCCTGATGAACTGTCCCTTGAAATCACAACAATCCTGCCTGATTTGCCGCCAAGTTCCTTCCAGTTTCTTATTTTCCCAAGATAAATATCCCGCAACTGCTCCATTGTAATATCTTTAAGCCCGTTTGCAGGATTGACAACCGGAACAATGGCATCCAGAGCTATCCTGAACGGGACAGGATAAACCCCTTTGGCAGATGCAAGGCTTACTTCCTTTGATTTGATAAACCTTGATGCATTACCTATGTCTGCGGTTCCGTCAATGATGGCCTTGATGCCGTTGCCTGAACCTCCGCCGGAAAGAGATATTCTGACATCCGGATGAAGAGCCATATAGGCTTCAGCAGCCCTCTGGGCAATTGGCAGAACAGTTGTGGAGCCCTTGATCACAATTTCTCCTGCAAAGGCGCATGTGAATGCCAGACCCAGAGCAAGACCCGATACAACAAACATTTTTATGATTTTTTTCATATTTCCTCCTGATTAAAATTCAAATAATTTCAAACCATGCTTACCGTGCATGATCATGTTGAACAGGTTTTACAGGTGTTTTGTTAGGATTGGATTAGGTTTATGTTATTGCAGGGTTAAATTATGCCTGGCCTTTCAAAAGAACGATCAACCTGTTATAATAAAAAATACTGAGCAATCGGCCATACCGGAAAATAAACAATGAAATCAATATGCTGTATATTTTTAATACACATGGTTGTGATATTTTCAACCATCTGCCAGGCACAGACCATAACCATCGCAGCAGATCCATGGCCGCCATATAATGGAATCGCAGGCTCAGCAGAACCTGGATATGGGATTGAGCTTGCAAAAAAAATCTACGGGGAAGCAGGATATGAAATCATATATATCAATATACCCTGGGCTCGTGCAGTTCCGGAAACACGTCAAGGAAATTTCAATGCCATAATCGGTGCAAACATTGAAGATGCTCCTGATTTTATATTTCCTGAAGAAGAATTCGGAATCTCTAAAAGAGCCCTTTGGGCGCTAAAAGGAACTGCATGGCGCTTCAATGGCATGGATTCGCTTAAATCCGTAAAAATCGGAGCCATACAGGATTATTCCTATGGAAAGCAGTTCAATGATTTTTTCAGGAAAAATAAAAACCTGGTCGATTATGTCCACGGTGAAAATGCGCTTTTGCTGAATATTTCAAAACTGCTTACAGGACGCATCAATGTGATCATTGAGAACAGAAATGTTTTTTTATATACAGTCAAAAAACTTGGTGTTTCAGACAGAATCATCAATGTGGGCAGCGAAGTGTCCTCTGACAAAGTGTATATTGCCTTTTCACCGGGCATAAAAGAATCAAAAAAATATGCTGCCATTTTCACAAGGGGGATACGAAAAATGCAACAAAACGGCGACCTAAAAAAAATTTTAGAAAAATACGGGCTTGAATACTGGAAATAATGGCAGTTTATTTCAGATCAGAGAAGAAAGGTCTTTTTCAAGATAAAGGATATTTCCTGCATCATTATAATAATAGTCGTTAAAATAGGTTTCCATTATGGAAATGCCACGGCCATGATCAGCATCATCAGGTAATCTGGTCTGTTTCTGGCGCCTCCAGTCAAACCCTTTGCCTTCGTCTCTTATTATAAGCTGAATCAGCCTGCCGTCCACAATATGCACACAAAAATGAACAAGTTTTTCAGGATCATTTCCATTGCCATGCCGGACTGCATTGGTCAGCCCCTCACGGATGACAAGATTGATTGAAAACAACATGGGTTTTATATTAGCTATCCTGGAATCAAGATAATCAAGCGCCTTTTCACAGGCATCATCAATATTTTCAAATGTTGATGAAAAAACACATTCCATTGAATCAGATGTCTGCATAATTTCAAAAACAGATTTTGATGAACCCATGATTCACACCTTTACACATAAAACAACAATATCATCCTCAGGCATGGTGCCTTCACCTTCGAAAAGATGATCAACCAAAGCCGGGGCTGCCCTGTCATAAGGTATGGAAGCGATCTGCCTGAACGCAGGAAGAAGGCTGTCTGCTCCGCTCGCCCATGTTACCTTTTTCTGGGTCGATTCGACCAGTCCGTCAGAATACACAAAAAACCTGTCGCCCGGGTTTGTATCTATTTTCTCAATACCAAACTGGGCATCTGCAAACATTCCCAGAATATCACCTTTGCTTTTAACCAGATAGGGTTCACCATTAACGGGCAGGCAGGCAACAGGAGGGTGTCCTGCATTGATGATCGTCATTTTTCCGGTAATTCTGTTCAGGTGCAGATAACACCCTGTCAGATATTTCCCGTCAGGAAGGATTTTTGTCAGAACATCATTGATCATTTTCATGCTCTCAGACGGTGAATAGACAGGAATGCAGTTCTGTGCCAGAAGAGCCTTTACCGATGCAGTAAGATAGCTGGTTTTTATATCATGGCCTGAAAAATCAGCCACAAAATATCCTGTTATCCTGTCAGAGATATGTAAAATATCATAAAAATCACCCCCGGCTTCATTGAGAGCCCTGTAATACACACTGAACATGGCTTCAGGGTCATCTTCCGGCTGGGGAAGCATCGAAGTCTGGGCTTCGGTCAGCTGCCTGAGTTTGTCTGCCTGGCCTGAAATCAGGGAATTGGTTGCAATGGAAAGCTTGAGATGTATTCTCACCCTTGCCAGCACTTCAAGCGGGTGAAACGGCTTGGTGATATAATCCACCGCCCCCATGTCAAAACCCTTGAGTTTTGCGTCAACCTCACTGATTCCAGTAAGAAATATGACAGGAATTCCATTGGTCTGCGAATTGTCCTTAAGCTTTCTTATGACATCAAAACCGTTTTCACCGGGCATTTCAATATCAAGCAGAATCAGGTCAGGTTTTTCCCTCAGGGCAATCTCCCTTGCATCAGGGCCGTTGGTGGCACTGAAAATTTTGTAGCCCTCCTTTGACAGGGATTTTTCAATCAGTTTAAGATTCAGAAAATTATCATCAACTGCAAGCACCGTATAAGGATGTTTATTATCCATTTAAACACAACCTCTTTGGTCAGGATTCAGACGAAGAATCAAGGGCTTTTACCATGGATTCAAGGCCGGACAGCAATTCATCAAATCCGTCCAGGCTTCCCTGCTTTGCCTGCATTTCCATATCTCTGGCACGGGTGAAGATATCATCAAAACCCATATTTCCGGCAGCTCCTTTAATGGAATGGGAGGCTGATGCAGCATCAGCAGCATTATTGTCCCTGACAGCTTTTCTGATCCTGGCGATATCCCCAAGGGACGTACTCACAAAAAGTTCCACAAGCTCAATAAACTCTTCCTCATCAAGCCCGAGGTTTGAGGCAAGATCCTTAAAATTCATAAAATCTCCTTTGACTGATTCGTAAAAGAATTTGGCTCTGGTCAGGATAAGATATAAATACGATGAAATTATAAACAAAACACAGCCTGATGTAAACACCAAAAACACTGACAGATGCCAATGGTGCAAAACTGTTTCTCCGGCATTGTTTTGCTATTCTCCCAGCATGATACGGATTATTTCCCTGTCGGTTTCGCGCATGCCGTCCCTGCCCAGCCTTCCCACATTGGCTATTGTGTTTTCAACCCCCTTTGTCACTATGCCATCGCCTCCGTAAAACTGCTGCCCTTTCCGGTACATATAAAATCCAAGAATACCTGCATCAACAGCAGAAGCAATCTTTGCAGCACATGAAGGCTTTGCACCGTCACAGATTATGCCGGATACAGTTGCAAGCCCATTCACTATGGTGTGAGCGATCTGTCTGAACCTGCCTCCATGAAGCCAGGCAATGCCGGCCCCTGCACCGACTCCTGCACTGACAGCACCGCAATACGCTGATAATCTTCCTATACCGGTTTTCTGATGTATTGTAACAAGGTTGGAAACTATGAGAGCCCTGTATAATGTATCCTTATCTGAGTTTAATTCCTGCGCATACTCAATTACAGGCACAGAGGCTGTAATTCCCTGATTTCCGCTGCCGGACACTATCACAACGGGCAGCTCGCATCCGCTCATCCTTGCATCAGCCCCTGCCGCAGCCATGGCCCTTGCCCGGATTTTAATATCATTGCCCCATGTTTCCAGCAGAACAGAGCCGATATTTGCTCCCCAGTCCCCTTTTATGCCTTCCTGCGCTATTTTTGTATTATAATCAATCTGACGGCTGATAATATCTTCAATATCCGCAATCCGCACAGACCCTGCAAATTCAAGAATTTTTCTCACATTAAGAACTGAGCGGTCAGTAAGCGGGTCTGATGCAATCTCATCGCAATCCCGGTTTCTGTATATGGTTTTTCCATTTTTTTCAATCAGTACGATATTGGTATGAAAATGGGAAATCCGCACACAAACACCTGATTCTGCCCTGTTCACAATAACTTTAAGGTCAAAGGTCAGGCCGCTTTTCAGCTTTACCACTTTTATTTCAGCCGTTTTAAGGAATTTTTCAATTGATGCCCTTCCTTGATCGTCAACCGATGAAATAACCTCCAGCCTTTTTTCCGCGTTGCCTGCTGCAATACCTGCTGCCGCTGCTGCTTCTATGCCGCGCAGACCTCCGGTATTCGGCACAACCACGCTCTTAACATTTTTTATGATATTATCACTTGCTTCAATGATCACTGAATCCGGCAGACATCCCAGTTCTTCTTTGGCTTTTGCCGCTGCATAGGCAATTGCAATGGGTTCGGTACATCCCATGGCAGGCACAAGCTCTTCATGCAAAATATCAATGCAGGCTTTATAAAAACTGTCCTCTATTTTCATATTTGTCCTTTTTTTCTTAAATCAATGCATAATAACGCGGAACACAGTACCGGATTCCTTTTCACTTGTAAATTCCACGCGGGCATCAAGATAGGTTTCACTCAAAAGTTTGATACTGTATGTTCCAAGTCCGCGGCCCTTGCCCTTGGTTGAAAATGAACGCTGAAAAACCTGCATCTTTGCCGATTCCGGCATCTCGGAAGGGTTATGTACCCAGAATTGCAGATGGCCGTCACTGTCAAGACTTGAGCCGATTGTAACAATATTGCCTTCAGGCTCTGCTTCAAGGGCATTTTTTGTCATATTGCCAAGCACCCTGGACAAAAGCCTGGGATCTGTAACAAAATTTTCTGACACTGATTTTTCATCAAGCTGCAGAACCTTGCCTGAACTCACAGGATGTTTTTTATAAACAGCAATCACAGAAGACAGGACTTCAAGAGAATTCACCTCATACATTTCAATCTCCAGATTGCCGTTTTCCGCTGCCAGCATGTCTCGCTGGGCATTTATCTCTTCCACAAGCGCATTGGAAGAAGATTCGGCAAGATCCAGAAACTCATTGATCTCGTCGGGCGTGGCATCTTTCATCAGCTCCAGCAGCCCGCGAATCCCCCCTGCTGTATTCAGGATATCGTGAAAAAAAATGCGTTCCAGTATGTTACGCCTTTTTTCACTGCTGTTATCGCGCATGACAGTAAAAGTGAAAATCTCGCCCGCAAGCTCAATGGTCTCTGCCCTGACAAGAAAATCAAAAAAAACTGCCCCTTCTTCTGCTGTCAGGCGGCAAACCTGTTACTGCACAGTTCCCCTGTCATCCTGACTGTCAACTATTGCATTCACTGCGCCGCAGTATCTGCAAAAGCGGCTGGTACCGCATCCGCCTGGAGTCTCTTCTGAATGGATACACTTGATCGCCTCTCCAGGCCTTAATCCGTAAATATCTTCAGGCCCGTTGATGCCAAGGGCGGAAACCAGGGCATCATTGCAATACACTATCTGCCTGTGACGATTCAGAATCATGAATCCGTCAGGAATAACACGGGTCAGGTTTTCAAGGAAAGACAAACTGGCAACCTTACTGATCTGAGCATCCAGTTCTTCCTGCAATGCCCGTTCAGGTAAAGCAAAATGAGTTTCCATAACAGCTCCTTTATATTTAACAGCAACCGGTTACTGGGTGAGGCAAAAACTGTAATTTTAAAATTATACAATAATATTCCATGATTTGCCATGTACAAAATATATCAGTTGCAATTACAATTTTAAAAAAATCTTGCTTTTTTAAAAGATACCTACTAAGAATAGCTCTTGCAAATCTGTACGATGGGGATCCTGACAATGAAAGAAAAAAAAATATTAGTCGTCGATGACGAGGAACCTATACGCACATTATTCAAGACAGCACTCATGCACAAGGGCTATACTGTTTTCTGTGCAGAATCCGGAGAGCAGGCTCTTGAACTTTTGGAAAAAGAAACCATTCCGGTCATGTTTCTGGACCTCAACATGCCGGGAATGAGCGGAATGGAATTGTGCAGACAGGTTCTGAAGCAGAACCCTGAAACCACTGCCTATGCCGTGACAGGATATGCAGCAGCCTACAAGAGCCGTGAGTGCAGGCAGGCAGGATTTAAGGATTATTTCACAAAACCTGTGCCATTGGAAACCATTTTTAACGCAGCAGAAAATGCATTTGAAAACCCATGAACACAAAAAAAGATACCCACAATTTTATCCAGCAGTACAAAGGACTCGGAGCCTTCGGCCTTGACCGGAAAACCGATGAGGAAACCATAATGTTCTATCTTCAGAAATTTTCCGAAGACTCATTTTTAAAAGCATTTCTTCCAAGACTGTCCGATGCTGACCTTGAAGAAATCTACCTTTGGGTTAATGAAAAACTCAAGCTTCACATCTCAGAAGATGAATATCACAGCCTCTTTCTCAAAGACAGATAAATCCTGTAAGCTAAAGTCAGTATAAGTTGCTATAGCGCTATTTTATCCTATTTTCGTATCATCTTCTTGACATAGATCACAAATTAACATATTCCAACTCCATTTATTGGATAAAAATTACAATTCAAAAATTGATTCAGGGAGTTGAAAATGAAAAAAATTACTATTGCATTATCAATAATGTTTTTGGCATGTATCATGGCATTCAGCGCTCAGGCAGGAACACAGAATCTTATGATGGCCACCACCACCAGCACTGACAACACAGGCCTTCTTGATTATCTGATTCCTTATTTCACAAAAGATACGGGTATTGAGCTTAAATGGACAGCAACAGGAACAGGCAAGGCTTTGAAACTTGGCCAGAACTGTGATGTTGATGTTCTGCTCGTGCATGCACCGCCTGCTGAAAAAAAATTCATTGAAAAAGGTTATGGGAAAGACAGGCGGCAGATAATGTACAATGATTTCATAATCATAGGTCCTGCGGCAGATCCTGCGGGAATCAGGGGCAAAACCATATCACAGGCCCTTGAGCTCATCAAAAGGACAAAATCCACCTTTATGAGCCGTGGAGACGATTCAGGCACAAACAAAAAGGAAAAACTCCTATGGAAAAACGCAGGAATTGCTCTGCCTGACAGAGAATCATGGTATGTGCAGACAGGCCAGGGCATGCTTGCCACGATCAATATGGCCCAGGAACGCAAAGGATACACAATGACAGACAGAGGCACCTTTATCAAATATCAATCCCAGAAAGGCGGCAACGCCCCCCTTAAAATAATGGTTGAAGGAGACAGTATTCTGCTTAACCAGTACAGCGTCCTGACACTTAATCCTGAAAGATGCCCGTCTGCAAAATATGATCTTGCCCTGAAATTCTCCAACTGGATGGCTTCACAAAGGGCTCAGAAACTGATAAAAGACTTCAGGCTTCTGGGGAAAAAACTGTTTATCCCCAATGCAGAATAAAAATGAGTGAAAAAGGGGAATATGGACTTTATTGCCGCAGGATTTGTCAAGGCTGTCAAACTTCTTGTCTCCGGCGACATCTCGACCTGGACGGCTGTCTTCGCCACCCTGAAAGTATCCACCTGCTCCATGCTTCTGAGCCTTGGAGCAGGGCTTCCCTGTGGTTTTGTCCTGGGATATTTTGATTTCAGGGGCAAAAACCATGTGCGCACCATTCTGGATACCATGCTTGCCCTTCCAACTGTTTTCATCGGACTTGCAGTTTATGCTTTCATTTCCCGGCAGGGGCCCCTGGGCAGCATGGGGCTTCTTTTCACGCTCACAGGAATAGCAGCCGGCCAAACCATTCTTGCCTTTCCCATAGTTGCCGCAATCACGGCCTCAACCATTGAAGGGATTGACGAAGACCTCAAACTGACCCTGACAAGCCTGGGGGCAGGCAGGCGGGACATAATTGCCACCTGTCTGTGGGAAGTGAGGTTCGGTATCCTTGCAGCGGCAGTTACAGCATACGGAAGAGTGCTGACAGAAGTGGGAATCTCCATGATGGTGGGTGGCAACATCAAATATCATACCAGAACGATCACAACAGCCATAGCACTTGAAACAAACAAAGGGCTTTTTGCGGACGGAATTGCACTGGGAATTGTCCTGATTTTCATTGCCTTTGCCGTAAACCTGTCATTATCCTTTCTGAGGAAGCAATGAAAAACCAGATACCTGCATACAGGCTTACCCATATCCGCCACTACTACGGGGACACAAAAGTCCTTGATATTGACAGGCTTGACATCGGCACAGGTTCAATCACGGGCCTGATCGGGCCCAATGGCAGCGGCAAGACCACTCTCTTAAAGCTTCTTGCCTTTGCTGACCGCCCGTGCAGCGGTATTATCATGTACAAAGGCAAACGTGCAGAACCTTTTTCGCCTCTCATCCGCTCAAAAGTCACCCTTCTGACCCAGAAGCCCTATCTTCTCAGGCGCAGCGTATTTGACAATATTGCCTATGGCCTTAAAATCAGACAGGATACAGAAAATATTGAGTCAGAAATCAAAACAGCACTTTCCGCAGTGGGTCTGTCATACCGAAAGTTTGCACACCGCAGACACCATGAATTGTCAGGCGGGGAAGCCCAGAGGGTTGCACTCGCAGCAAGGCTTGTGCTGAAGCCTGAAGTCCTGCTGCTTGACGAACCTGTTGCCAGTGTGGACCTTAAAAGCGCGCAGCTCATCAGGCAGGCAGCCATTGCCGCCAGAGAAACATGGGGAACCACCCTTGTCATTGCAAGCCACGATCTTGCCTGGCTTTCATCCATCTGCGACACCCAGATTTCCATATTTAAAGGCAGAATTTTCAACGCCGGCATGGAAAACATAATAACAGGCCCGTTTGAATATAAACATCCCGGCACCACAGTTAAAATGCTAGAAAACGGCCAGGCAATCAGGCTTAAGGCACCGGCAGATAAAAAAACGGCTTCCTTTGCACTGATTAAAAAAAGCCATATCAAGCTCACCTCTGAAAAGAGGCCCTGCACCACCGGCTCAGGCCATATAAACACGCTTCAGGGCCGCATAACATCAATGCTGCTTGAAAAAAAAACAGGATATATAACAGCAGGAATTGCAGTCAGCAATATTTCATTTGTGGTCAGGCTCACACCTGAAAAAATTCACACCATGAATCTTTATCCAGGAAAAAAAATCGTCCTAGAATTCAGTCCCGGCCATGCTGTCTGGTTTTAGAACCAGAAAAAACAGCCTGCCTTTCTGGTTCATATGGCCTGCCGCAAACCTGGCATACAATGAGCTGCCAAAAAAAATATCAGCCCTTGCAGGCCCTTTAATGGCACCGCCCGTATCCTGGTTCATCACAAAAAAATCTGCCTTTTCCCATTTTTTCAATGGATTGATATTAACCCTGTCAGCAAGTTTTGTGGTGACAAAACACAAAGATGCCTTCGGGAAACAGCAAGGATCAGTCGCAATGGAGCGCATGGCAGTCACCTCAACTCCGAGGCTGCCGTACGGCCCGCCCTTTTCCCTTCTGAAAAACACAAAGCTTTCATTGTGGTTTAAAATCTCATCCATTCTTTCAGGATGCAGTTCAAGCCATGTTCTTATGGCCTGCATGGACATATCTTTTCCGGCAATTTCATTTTTGCGTATCAGATATCTGCCTATTGATCTGTATGGCCTTCCATTGGCAGCAGCATAATGCAGCCTCAATATCTCCCCGTTTTCAAGCTCCACCCTGCCTGAGCCCTGGATTTCCAGAAAAAACCTGTCCACCCTGCTCTTAAGCCAGACCAGGGGTTTTGCCCTGCCGGCAAAATCAGGCAAAGCATTTATTCCTGCCCTTGAATAATAAGGCACAACCTGTTTGCCTGCCTGGTCAATCCTTGCCATGAGGCGTGGATACCCCCTATAACGGGATGAAAACGCTGCAAGGTTTATTTCAAAAAGATCATCCGGCCTTGAATACACAGGCCAGATGCACTGATTGCCTTTTTTAAGGCATCCTTCACAGGTTGGCTCAAAATACCCCGTGAAGATTACCTTACCTTCCTTATTTCCAACAGCCTCGTAAACCAGAAATCCGGATCTCAAAAATCTGTTCAATTCTTCCTGCCCAGGATCCCTGCTGAGGAAATTGCTGAAAACATTCATGGATTTTATAAGATATGAGGCAGTATATTCATCTTCCGCATACCTGAATTTTCTTTGGGGCGGAATTTTTTTAAGATATGCCAAACTTCTGTCAATTGAGGTTTTCAGACCTTTGAAGTCCAGGCTGTCCTTAAATACGGGATATTTGGAAACATCCAGTTTTTTCATGCAACAACCGCCCGGCATTTTAAGCGTCGAATGCGGAACACAGCCCGCAGCCAGACATATCACAAGGCCCAAAACTATGCAATATACCGATTTATACCCTGTTTTCATGATTTTCCCTGTCCGGAGAGGTTACAGGGCTGAATGCCTTTACACGAAAATTTTCTATATCATTCAGCCCCAGTTTACCCTGATCTTCAGGCAGTCCGTTCAAAGTTCCCAGTTTTTTTGCGGCAGGCATCACCCTTTTTCCAATCGATCCCACTGTCCTGTTATATGCGGCAACACATTTTTCAATTTCTTTTCCAAGGTGATTTATATTGGCTGTCATTGTCAAAAGACGTTCAAACAGGGTGGTTCCAAGGTGCCTTATCTGTTCAGCATTTTCACAGGCCTTCTGCTGCTGCCAGGAAAATGCCACTGCTTTTAAAATTGCAATCAAGGTGGTTGGAGTTGCAAGAACAACACCTTTTTCAATTCCCTTTTCTATCAGGTCAGGCTTTGCTGACAATGCCGCGGAAAAAAAATTTTCTCCCGGAATAAACAAAATCACAAATTCAGGAGAAAAACAAATACGGCTGAAATATTTTCTGGAAGAAAGGTTTGAAATATGTGCCATGACCTGGCGGGCATGAACTTTCATCAATTCGTTCCTGTGTTCCTCAGTGTCAGCTTCAAGGGCATCCAGATATGCTGCCAGCGGCACCTTGGCATCGATGACAATCCTGCGACTGCCCGGAAGATTAATAATCATGTCAGGCCGCACACTTCCTTTGCCGCTTCCTGCTGTAACCTGTTCCTCAAAATCACAATGTTCTGCCATGCCTGCAAGCTCGGCCACACGCCTGAGTGTCATTTCACCCCAGCGGCCCCTTACATGGGGAAGACGAAGCGCCTTGACAAGATTTGATGTTTCAAGATGCAGAATATGCTGGGCACGGCCCATTTGTTCAAGCTTTTCAGCAATGGTGCCATAGGCCCGGGCACTGTCCTTTTCCATGGAATGAAGGTGTTCTCTGTACCTTTCAATGATTTTTAAAACTTCATCATTCCTGGAATCAAAGTACCGGCCCGTAAACCAGTACCACAGCCGCACAAGCACAAGGCATACACCCGCTCCAAGGGCAAATCCCGCACCAAGCCAGACAAAATATTGCGGCACTGCCATGTTATGATCCGGTATAGGTTCCGCTTTTGCCCCCTGATTTGAATCTGAGGCGTATATCTGATATGCGCATCCCTTTGTCATATGACTTGCACATATCATAAACAGTAAGGGCTGCCACTGAAACCGCTGTCAGGGCTTCCATTTCAACTCCTGTCTTTCCGGTGAGCGAAACTTCGGCCTCAATATCAATTGCATTGTTTGGCCTGTCAAAGGAAAAATCAACCCGCGCATGGGTAATATTCAGGGGGTGACACATGGGAATGAGTGCGGAAGTCTGCTTTGCAGCCATAATTCCCGCGATTCTTGCAGCCTCAAGCACATTGCCTTTTTTAACCTTTGAATCCATGATTCTGTCAAGGGTATCCGATGTCATGGAAATTCTTCCCCCTGCAATGGCGGTACGGCGGGTTTCAGCCTTGTCCCCCACATCCACCATCCTGACATTGCCTTCCCTGTCAAGGTGAGTAAATTCGTTCATTTTCTATTCCTGTCTGAAAAACTGGGTTTTGGCCGTAACTTTCGTCTTGACAAGATTCAGCGTATCAGTGAGCACGGCAATTACATTTTCCCTTATATCGCCTGCAACTGCCAGAAACATGACATCATCGCCGACACTGAGCCTGCGGCCTTCATTTATATGAATCAGTATCTCAATTATTCCGGGACGTTTTTTCTGTTCGGCAATTATCCTGTCAAGCCCCTCATGATCCACTCTGACTTCAAGTCCTGTGACTTCACGGCCATCCCTTGAAGTTTCACGCACCACACCATTATGGAATAAAACCATTCCTGCCTTGTGGTAGTCTGGATGATTTTTTATCCTGTCCATCATCTGTGACATCTGCATAATTATTTCCCCCTTTGATTTTCCCCTGGTTTTCCCGCAGCTATTGCCTGTGCCAGCTCAAGATCTGCCGGTGTATTGACATTAAAGACAAACTGCATGTCAGGATCAAGGGCCCTGATCCTTTCCGCTGAAATCTGCTTCACCTTTTTCTTTCTGAAAAATTTTTTTATCATATAAATATCCTTTGCAAGATTAGCTTCTATAAGAGGGATGCAGTCCTTTGAATAAACAGCAGACAATGGCTCAAGACCGTCATCTGTCCAGGGTATAACAACTTCAAATTCCGGGCGGGCCTGCCCCACAATATACTCTATGACACATGGATTCACAAAGGGAGTGTCGCAGGCTGTAACATATATGTTGTGAAACGAAGAATAAAAAAGCCCTGCATGAATACCTGCAAGGGCACATCTTGTGGGAATGATGTCAGTTACCACTGTCATGTCCCAGCCGGCAAAATCTCCAGGCTCATTCACCACTATGATCACTTCCTGAAACAGGCTGGAAAATACCCTGTAAATATTTTCAAGGATCATGTGGCCGCCGACCTTTCTGAATGTCTTTTTCTTTCCAGGAAGCCTGCTGTTTTTTCCTCCGGCCAGAATCACGCCGGTGCATTCCAGTTTCATTAAATTCCCTTGTGGTCAAAAATAAATTTCATTCTAACCTGATTATAGCAAGTCAAACTTAAAATCAAGGTATTGCCCGCCATAAAAAAAGATGATACAAAAATCTGAAATATATTATTGATAAAGGAAAAGCTGTCAATGAAAAAACAGAAAAACCTTCTGAATGATCAGGATTTCAAAAGGATAATCACCAGAATGTCCCATGAAATCATTGAAAAGCACAAAGGTACAAAAAACCTCGGGCTTGTCGGAATACAAACCAGAGGAGATTTTCTTGCCAAACGCCTCGCAGACCAGATAAAAAACACGGAACAAGCACAGGTTCTTCCGGTTGGCAGCATGGATATCAATATGTACAGAGATGACTGGACAAAAATCAGCCATCAGCCAATTGTAAGGCCATCCAATATTCCATTCAGTGTTGACGATATGGATATAATACTGGTGGATGATGTGCTTTTTACAGGAAGAACAATAAGGGCCGCCATGGAAGCGCTGATGGACTTTGGCAGGCCGGCCAGAATCGAGCTTGCCATACTTGTTGACCGCGGCCACAGAGAACTGCCCATACAGGCTGATTACAAGGGGATATGCATAAGCACAGACCCAGGCGACATGATAAACGTGCTTGTAAAAGAACATGACGGACAGGATCTTGCCTACATTGAACAGGAATAAAAATGGGTACTTTACTGCATAAAAAAAACGCACCTGAACACGTGAAAATTGCAATTGTCTCTGTTTCAACCACAAGAGGTCTTGCAGATGACAAATCAGGAGCCTGGATAAAAAAACAGGCAAAAAAACAGGGCCATGAAGTGGTAATACATCAGACAGTCACAGACGACATTGATGCCATAAGGGAGCTGACCCTCCATATCACAGAAAAGATTGAGCCTGATGCCATTATAATGTCAGGCGGCACAGGCATAAGCCCCAAAGATGTAACAATTGAAGCTGTAAAACCGCTGTTTGACAAGGAACTCACTGCATTTGGCCCGCTTTTCTCGCAATTGAGCTTTGAAGAAATCGATTCTGCCGCCATTCTTTCCAGGGCAACAGCAGGAATCATAAAAAATACAATGATTTTCTGCATGCCCGGCAGTATAAAGGCATGCAAACTTGCATGCACTTCTTTGATTTTTCCGGAACTCGGTCATCTTTTAAAACATATGAAAGAATAAGATTATGAAAGAAATACAAAAATTCATGGATTCCTGGACAGAAACGGAATCAGGGACAAAACAGGCTTTTACTGAAATTTACGAATACCTGAAAACCCTTGAAGACACAACCCTTGAATTTCATGCCCGGCCCGGCGTTACATATTCTCTCAGGCCAAGGCACAATTCCCAGAAAAAGCGTTCTCTTTTTGCAATGGTGGATGTTATTGACGATGACCCGGAAGAACGCTGGCTTTCAGTGTGTTTTTATGGAGAAATGATCACAGACCCTGACGAGGCAGGAGATCTTATTCCCGAAGGGCTTTTGGGTGAAGACGGCTATTGTTTTGACCTTTACGAATATAACAGGGATGAAATCGAATACCTGAAACAAAGGCTTGCCCAGGCCTGCCGGAATGCAGTTGAATAGGCTGCACCTGAATTTTCTCCTTACAGGCACAGAACATCCCTGAATCTCAACATCGCTCATGGTTGGTGCATATCTGCATGTAACCGACAGGGCGGAGCTGTGTCAGAAAATCTCAAAAACAGCCATAACTCTGCCATAATTACTATTGCAGAACCTGAGATCCTTGCGAGAAAAGGATGCATTCTGGATTTTAACATGCAGACCAAATTTTTTAAAATTTCGGGATTATTTCAACCCTTGTTTCCTGATTATATTTTCTCCCGGATCAAGGACTGGTGCCCGTTTTTTTGTGTCAGGGTCGCATTTATATTATTCCTACGCATGATGTCTTCTTTAATATCGTTCAGAGCAAGGATTTCGCGGTTGGGAGTGCCAGCTTATCCTTTATCAGCATAATAAACTCGAATTGATATGTTTTAATTGAAAT
>CAYUOB010000069.1:0-16514 GCA_964446145.1 uncultured Desulfobacula sp. | reverse complement strand
GCTGTAATAGAATACAGAAATGCAGTTCAGCTTGATCCGAAAAATGATGTGGCTATGTTTGAGCTTGCAGAAGCATATATTGTCATGAACAAGCTTGGTTCTGCCATACGATATTACCAGCGCGCCGCAGACGCCAATCCTGAAAGTATCCCGCCGCATCTCAGGCTTGCCCAGATCTATCTTCAGACAGATAAGCTTCTGAAGGCAAGGGCTGAGGTATCAAAGGTTCTGAATCTTGATCCATTGTCAATTAATGCCTATCACATTTTATCCGGAATACAGATAAAGGAAAGGGATCTTGATGCTGCTGTTGAGACCCTTGAAAAGGCAGCGTCCATTGACGGGAAAAATATCAAGACTTTAATTTCCCTGGCCAAACTCTATATAAAAACAGGTAAATCCGAAAAAGCGGAGAAAACTTACCTTAAAGCCTTTGAAAGCGATTCCGCCTCCAGGGATGCATATATGGGGCTTGTCAGGATGTATGCTTTTGCACATAAATGGGATCGGATTGAAAAGTTTTTAAACCATGTGATTGAAACTCCCGGAATAAAGGAATGGAAATATACTGACCTTGCCAGATTTTATCAGGGCCGCAAAAAATATGACCTTGCCGAGGAAAATTATCAGAAAGCTGTGCTGGAAGCCCCTGAAGAAGTTTTTCCACTTATTGACCTGGCTGAATTCTATACAAAAAGAGGCATGAAGGATAAAGCCATAGTTACGATGAAAAATGCACTGGCCAAGAAAAAACAGACAGCTCTGGTTCTTACCGGATTGTCGCAGATCTATCTGCATTTTAAACTGATTGACAAAGCCCTGGAAACAGTGAACAGGGCCCTGGATATAAATTCTGAATTTATTGATGCCATATCCCAGAAAGGCAGGGTATTGATGGCAAAAAAGGATTTTAAACAGGCCCTTGTTCTGTTTGACAAGGTGATTGCAATGGACAGGGTTAATGCATGGGCATATTACGGCAGGGCTGTCTGCATAAAGCACAGAGGAGCCAGTGACCGCCCTGAACAGAAGATATTCAGAGCTGCTGCCGGCCTTCTTGACAATCCTGAAGAATTTGAAAAAGACCAGGTGAAAAAGAACCTTCTTGCGGCAATAACCATAGATCCGGCCATGGTTCAGGCTCGTATCGAGCTTGCAAAGCTGTATCTTCTTGATAAAAATGCAAAAAAGGCGGAAGAACAGATACACCAGATTTTCAGGTACAGAGGGCCTGATATTGAAAATATGACTCTTCTGGCAGGTCTGCGCATTCTTGAGGGCAAAACAGATGAAGCAGAAAAAATTTTAAAATCAATTATTGATAACAGGCCCGGATACACGCCTGCTTATATTCGTCTGGGCCTTTTGTATGAATCAGCAGGGAATCACGTAAAGGCCCTTGAATATTTTCAGGCTGCCTATGACAGACATCCGGGCCGGCTTGGCCTGGCAAAGATGATGGTGGATATTTATATCAAGGAGAAAAAATATGAACCTGCTCTTAATATGATTTCCAGCCTTGCTTCCGGTGCAGGAGAAGAAAACAGGAGCTTTTTTGAAAATCTGAGGGGTGAAATTTTTCTTCTGAAAAACAATACAGATTCTGCTGCATCTTATTTTATCAAATCCATTGCCCTGAAACCTGATTACATAAAGCCCCGCATGCATCTTGCCGGCCTGTACTACAGGAATGGCGATCTTGATTCTGCGCTTGAACAATACAAACATGTTGAAAAAATAAACCATAATTATCTTCCGGCTCTTCTGGCAATGGGATTCATATATGATTCAAAGAAGAAATTTGATCTGGCTCAGGCTTATTACAGAAAGGTTTTAAACCTTGACCCCAAAAATCCTGATGCTGCCAACAATCTTGCGTTCATTCTGTCGGAAAAGCCTGGAAAGCTTGAAGAGGCTTTCCGCCTGGCCGGCATAGCCAGGCAAAAGCGAGGCAAAAAACCTGAAATACTGGATACCATGGGGTGGATTTATTATCAGAAGGGCAATTATATGAGTGCCAGATCAGAGCTTGAGGAAAGTTTGGGCCTGAAACCTGACAGCGCGCTTGCATGTTATCATTACGGCATGATTCTCTACCGGATGAAAGAATATGAGAAAGCGCGCACATGGCTTAAAAAAGCCCTGAAACTTGATCCTGATTTCATTGGAGCTGAAACAGCCCGCAGAATGCTTAACTAGAAAAATTGTGGTATTTTTATCCAGGTCTTTATTACATTTTTTTCATAGTTTTATGAAAGTTTTTGCTCATTTTACCCGTAAAATTTAAATTAAACATTGCCGATACAGGTATCAGCCGCAAGCTTTGAAACATATGGCTTGTAATAACAGTATGTTTCAGGCAGTCAATTTTTTTTGCATGATATTATGTTTGTGGCATTGTGCTTGCATAGATACTTGGGCAGAATTTAAAGTTATTAACATGATGGACAAAAATTAAGGAAGAAGTTATGAAAAAATACTGTTTGATTCTGATTCAATTTATTTCAGCATTAATCCTGGTGGCATCTTCTGCCTATGCTGCACCTTATATCGGAGGCGTTATGCGTATAAGCGAGTGGGCAGGTTATTATACCGATGGGGATGGAGTTGTTTCGCCGGGAGGCGGAGGCCAGGATTTTGATATTGAAAAAATAGGGCTTTTCATGGATGACACAAAACTTTATATAGGCCTTCAGACGGGTTTTGACATAACCGGAGATAATAAGGTGGATAATATTGAAGGAGGAGATTTTGCCCTTGATTTCGGTGATGACGGAAGTTTTGAATTCGGTTTCAGATATGATATATCCTCGTCAGGAACAATAAATTCTGTGAAACTTTATCATGCAAATTCATGGGATGATCCTTCTCCACATTCTTCTTCAACTCCGTGGAGAATGAATGCTATTGACGGCAATGCCCTTGCTTCAACCTCAAACGGCTCCATTAATGCTGCATTCGGCAAATCTACTGGCTGGTGGGGGTGGCCGTACGGTGATACTCATTACACACTTGAGGCTTCGGTTAATTTAAGTGTGCTGACTGATAAATTAAAAGCAATTAACACAAACGGCTATCATTTTGACAGAGTTACTGCCCATTGGACAATGGGTTGCGGAAACGATGTGCTTGAAACAACCATGACCAAGAATTTTGACTACAATCCTGTACCTGAGCCTGCAACCCTGCTTCTGTTCGGCATGGGGCTTCTGGGTGCCGGGGCATTGGGCAGGAAAAAAATCAGGGAATCAAAGGCGGAAAAATCTGAAGCATAGATTATAAAACAGTATTTTCATAATTTTGATACAAAACAGGCTGCAGGAAAAATTTCATGCAGCCTGTTCCTTTTTTTGTCAGGGTCTGTAACAATAATTGTCAGGTTCCCGGCAAATTAGCCTGAATCTTTTAAATAAGCTCTGTATTTGGGCTTTTTTCATGTATTTTAGTATTGACAAACCAGTGAGATTATTAAAAGATAGCAGTCTCAGGTTTTAAGTATAAATTAACTATCAACTGAATAATTGGGAAATACAATGGCAGAACCTTTTCAATCTCAGATACCTGTTAAGCCTGACCAGATTCTGGAAATCATTATACGCAGAAAATGGTTCATAATTATTCCTCTTTGCATTACATTAACCGTTGGCCTTTTTTACACATTGACTGCAAACAAGACCTATGAGGCTTCCACCCTTATTCTTGTGCAGCCCCAGAGGGTTCCGTCCAATTATGTGAGATCTGTTGTCACTTCCAGTATTACCCAGAGAATAAGCACCATTTCGCAGCAGATATTAAGCCGCAGCAATCTTGAAAAAATTATTGATCAGTTTGGCCTGTTTGAGAACAATCCTGACATGTATCTTGAAGACAAGGTTGCCAGTATGCGAAAAAGGATTCAGGTCAGGGTGGAAAGGGAAAGGCATGGCGCAGAAGCTTTTTCCATTGTCTTCAAAGGAAGTGACCCTCAGCGCGTAATGCGTATTGCCAATACTCTGGCAAGCTTTTTCATGGATGAAAACCTTAAGGTCAGGGAAGCTCAGGCAGTTGGGACCAGCGAATTTCTGGATTCAGAACTTGAAAAAACCAGAAAAAAACTGGAGATGCGGGAAAAACAGCTTGCAGCATACAGGGAAAAATATCTTGGAGGGCTTCCTGACGAACTTGAAACAAACTTAAGAACCCTTGACCGCCTGCAAAGGCAGCTTAGTGCCAAGCAGGATCAGTTAAAGCAGGCAAAGGACTCATTGAGCCTGCTTGAAACTCAGGTTGCCCAGGCAAGGGCCATGGCTGACCAGGCCATGAGCGACCAGTTTTCTTCTCTTGATTTTGAGGCAGATACCATGGGCGGTGAATCGGAAAATGAACAGAAGCTTGCCGCTGCCCGGAAACAATATGATGCTCTGCTCTTGAAATACACAAAAAAGCACCCAGATGTTATGAAACTTGGTAAAATAATTGAAAAGCTCGAAAAAACCATAGAGGAAGAGAAAAAAGCTGCTGAAAAAAAAGCTGCTGAAGAAGGTAAAAATGCTGAACACTCAGACAACGGGGGTGTATCTGCTGAAATGCCTGATTTTGCGGCAATGCAGCAGGGCGTGCAGATCAAGCAGATCAAAAATGAGATAAGGGAAATTCAGTCTGACATTGCCAAACTTGAAAGACAGATGAAAATCTATCAGCAGAGGGTTGAGGATACTCCGAAACGCGAACTTGAGCTTCAGGCCCTTCAAAGGGATTATGCCAATATCCAGAAAGTCTACAATTCATTGCTGGATCGCAAACTTGAAGCTGAATTGTCCGTTAATATGGAGAAAAAGCAGAAAGGAGAACAGTTCAGGATACTTGATCATGCAAGGCTGCCTGAAAAACCGATTTCTCCCAATGTAAAGCTTTTGTTTCTGATGTCCATTGCTTCAGGGCTTGGTATTGGCGGAGGAGCTGTTTTTCTTCTTGAAATGTTTGACACTTCCATCAGGCGTGAGGAACAGATAGAAAAGGAGCTTGGGCTTTCCATTCTGGCTGTTATTCCTCCCTTGAGAATGCCTGGCCACAGATTGAGGAAAAAAATTGAAATGGCAGCATTCATATGCTGTGTACTTTATGCAGGTGCATTTCTGTCCTTTTTTGCTGTTCTTAACTATAAAGGGCTTGATAGAACCATTAATTTTATTAAACTGACCTTAAATATCTAATATCAGGAGTAGCAAGGTTTGGGTAAAATTTATACGGCACTGGAAAAGGCAAATTCAGAAAAATCAGGTATAAAAACTGAACCTGCTGGTGATTCTCATGTCGCAGATACGGCATTGCAGGATAAAATACCAGCGGAAAACATGCCTGCACCGGATTCTTACGATACCATCCCGGATGATCTTGATCCATGCATGGTAACAGTTCTTACTCCCAATTCCGTTGAATCGGAGCAGTTCCGGCTTCTGCGCAATAATATTCTTTTTCCTGAAACAGGAGATCCGCCCAGGTGCATTATGATTACAAGCGCATCTCCGGATGAGGGAAAGTCATTTGTGGCAGCCAACCTTGCAGTAAGCATTGCCCAAAGCATTGATGAATATGTGCTTTTAATGGATTGTGACCTGAGAGATCCCAGTATCCATAGCTTGTTCAAGCTTGGTGATTCTCCAGGATTAAGTGATTACCTTGCACAGGGAAAGCCTCTTGCCTCTCTGCTTTTAAAGACCTTTATCTCAAAACTGACAATATTGCCTGGCGGTACAATTCCCCAGAACCCTTCGGAGCTTTTATCCTCAGAACAGATGAGAAGGCTGATCCATGAGGTAAAATTAAGGTATAGTGACCGCTATATTATAATTGACACACCTCCGCCGTATCTGACTTCCGAAGGAAATGCCCTTGCAAGGCAGGTTGACGGCATTGTCCTGGTCATACGTCATGGCAGAACCCGCAAAAAAGCCGTTGAAAATATCATTAATATTTACGGCAGGGAAAAAATTATCGGGGTTGTACATAATTTTGCCGAAAAAAAACCAGGCTATGGGTACGGGTATTATAAATATGGATATGGCATATAAACAAGGAAGTTTTTAATATATGCTCAGGCTGCTCAAACAATATTTTCCCATACGTAACATTGTTTTTTTCATATTTGAAGGAATCATCATCTTCAGTTCGGTTCTGGTTGCCACAGTTGTCCTGACTTTTTCTGATTCCTATGTTTTTGACATATTTCTTGTCCTGAGAATCTGTCTTTTCACATTTATATGCCAGGTCTGTCTTTATTATAACGATCTTTATGATTTTGATGTGTCATCCACACTTGCTGAAACCACCATACGGCTTTTGCAGGCCCTTGGTATCACTTCCATCTTTCTTGCATTTATTTATTTTGTATTTCCGCTGGCCATCATAGACCAGAAGATTTATATCTTGAGCATTCTTCTGCTCTTTGTTTTCATTGTGGGGTGGCGCCTTTTATATATAGAAATCCTGAACAGGGGGATATTTAATGAAACCATAATTATCCTTGGCTCCAGCAGCCTTGCTGTTGATATCTACAAGGAGATCACAAATACCATTGACTGCGGATATACAGTGGCTGTCATGATTCCTGACAATGAAGATGAAGAATATCCGGTCGAGCTTTCGGACAGCGTAATGGTTATGAAGGATAAGAAAAATCTGTGTCAGGTTGCCTCTGAAATAGGTATAAACAAGGTGGTTGTGGCACTGAAGGAGCGCAGGGGCGCTTTTCCAACAGATGAACTCATACGATGCCGCACCGCCGGAATCGAGGTCATTGAGGGCAGTTCGTTTTATGAAATGCTTACAGGTAAGGTATTGGTAAGGAAAATCAATCCTTCGTGGCTGATTTTTTCCGATGGTTTCAGAAAATCGCGCCTGAAAACCTTTTTCAAACGCCTGGAAGATATTGTTCTTTCCCTTGTCATGCTCATACTTCTTTCCCCTTTGTTTCTTGTGGTGGCAATTTTGATCAAACTGGATTCAAAAGGCCCTGTTTTTTTTGCCCAGGACAGGGTGGGCCTTAATAAAAAAGAATATATGATGCATAAATTCCGTTCAATGGTGGATGATGCGGAAAAACTGACAGGGCCTGTCTGGGCCCGGGAAAATGATTCCCGTATCACCAGAGTCGGAAAAGTTATAAGAAAATGCAGGATAGATGAACTGCCGCAGTTATGGGAGGTGCTTACAGGAAAAATGAGCCTTGTGGGCCCAAGACCTGAGCGCAGGCATTTTACTGATGAACTTGAAAAAAAAATTCCCTTTTATGCCCAGCGCTTTAATGTGAAACCTGGGCTTACCGGCTGGGCTCAGGTTTGTTATGACTATGGAGCCACAATTGAGGATGCGGTTGAAAAATTAAACTATGACCTTTTTTATATAAAGAACATGTCCCTTGCAATGGACATGATAATTATTCTTCGCACTGTGAAAACCGTTCTGTTCGGACGCGGTGCAAGGTAATTAAATATATTGCCGTGTGGCGGCATGTTGCAGATGTTTTTTTACTAATATCGATAATCAATGTAATCGAAGGGGCGGAGCTATGTCTGAAATACGCAGGACAGTTTTTATTGTTTTCATGGCGCTGATATTTTTATCAGTCTCAGTTTGCCCGGCACTTGCCCGGGATTATAAGATAGGAATAGGTGATATTCTTAAAATCACCACATGGAAAGAGCCTGATCTTTCCCTTGATGCTGTTCAGGTCAGAAGGGATGGTAAAATTACCTTTCCTTTGCTGGATGACCTTCAGGCAGAGGGCATCAGCACGGTTGAACTGAAGAAAAATATTGAAAAGAAACTTGCTGATTTTGTTGAAGCTCCCACAGTAACCGTAACACTGATAAATCCTGTCAGCCAGAAATATTATATTCTTGGCGAAGTCAAGGCAGTGGGTGAATATCCTTTGATGAAGAAACTGACAGTTGTTCAGGCTTTTGCCCTTGCCAAAGGTTTTACGGAATGGGCTTCCAAGGATGAAATTATACTCTTCAGAAAGCAGGGCAATACCCAGAAAGTGATCAAAATTGATTACAGCGATATTGTAAAGGGAAAACTTGGCAAGGATATTGATCTGAAGGCTGATGACATAATCATTGTTCCCTGATCATATTCTGCAGGTTTTTTTATATCATTATGTCAGCCAATGGGAAGACCCCGGGAGATTTGAAATGAAGACAAGTTCACATGAAAAACCGATTATCATATTCCTGACCATTTTTATGGCCATGTTCTTTGTTTGTCCTGTTTCTTTTTCGCGGACAATAACACAGATAATGCCGACCCTGAACATTACAGAAGAATACAGCGACAATTACCTTAAAACAGATACAAACAAGCAGGAAGAATATATTACTTCCTATGGCCTGGGCTTTTCTCTGGGATTTCTGAACAAGAAAAGCCAGATTTATTTTGCCTATGATCCGAAATACAAGGATTATAAAAATCTTGATAACAGGGACGGGTTTGAGCATAATCTGTCTGCAACAGGCCATTTCACTCCTTCTAAGTTTACCACTGTCAATGCCGGGCTTTCTTATACAAGCACAAGCCAGGACACGGATTATGCCGGCAGAACCTGGGAAAATTCAGCAGATATATCAGGCAGCAGTCAATTGACAAAGAATACAGATTTCCATTTTTCGCAATCATATTCAAGAAAGTTTGACCAGCAGCTCAGGACAGGCACTTACCGTGAGCATGATGTAAATAAAACCAGTGCCGGCATTGGCACTGAGTTTGGTAAAAAAGACAGAGCCGGGCTTGATTTTTCCTATGAATTTGACAATTACGCAAATTCAGACGCAGATGAGTATACAAAATACAGGCCGTCAGGCTTTGTTACCTACTGGTTTACCCCGCTGAACGGTTTTGATTCAAACCTGTCCTATGAACAGACTGATTTTGATCAGAATTCAGTCAACGATATAGATACATATGAGGGGTATGTGCGTTATCTGAGGAAATTTTCAAAACATTTCAACGGATATATTAAATACAGGCATTTATATTCAGAACGGGATTCAGGCGATCACAATATTTTTCATCCTTCTGTGGGATTTGACTGGAAGGTTACAAAGGATTCAGGGATTTCGCTTGGCGCAGGAGTTTTGTTTTCAAGGTGGACCAATAATGCCGTATATTCAGATTCAACTGATCCTTTTCTTGATATTGATGCATATAAGACATTTAATTTCAGCAGGAGGGGTTCCCTGTCCATTACAGGTTCAAGCGGATATACTGAAGCAGGCGAAGATGCAGCAAGTCTTGGATATAATATTTATTACAAGGCAGGATTCCGGTTGAGCTACCAGCTTTTAAAAAGGCTTTCGTCAAATATTTTTGCTTCATACAAAAGAGATGAATTCTCCGGCACGGCAGCATCTGACAGAAAGGATAATACCATGAGCGCAGGCGCAGGGTTTTCCTGGCTTGCACTTAAATGGCTGAAATTCAATCTGACCTATTCATATACTGATTTTGACACTGACACAAACCAGCGTGGCGATTATACAGAGAACAAAGCCACATTTTCTGTCAGTTTTATACCTGAAAAGCCTGTGCGCATGAAAGCTTCTCCTTCCAGACAGACTCTGGAAAATGCAATCTACAACTATTGAGGCTTAAAATGAAAATTCATCTTATTGCGGCTGCACGTCCTAATTTCATGAAAATAGCCCCGCTTTACCATGAGCTTGCCAAAAGGCAGGGAATGGACCCTGTTATTGTTCATACAGGACAGCATTATGATCTTAATATGTCAGATGTGTTTTTCAGGGATTTCAATCTTCCTGATCCCCATATTCATCTTGGGGTCGGCAGTGGTTCCCATGCCGAGCAGACAGGAAAGGTAATGATGGCCTATGAAAAAGTGCTTATAAAGGATGAACCCGGTCTTGTGGTTGTGGTGGGTGATGTGAATTCCACTGTTGCCGCAACTCTTGCTGCCGTGAAACTGGGCATTAAAACCGCTCATCTTGAAGCGGGACTGAGGTCGTTTGACCGTACCATGCCGGAAGAAATAAACAGGATTGTAACGGATTCCATAGCAGATTATCTGTGGACGCCTTCACGGGACGGAAATGAAAATCTCATAAAGGAGGGTGTGAGCCAGGACAGGATTTTTTTTGTGGGCAATATCATGATTGATTCCCTTGAAATGCTCAGGCCTAAAATTGAAGGGCTTGATAAATTCAAAGAATTCGGGTTTGACACAAAATCCTATGGAGTTGTAACATTGCACAGGCCTTCCAATGTGGATAACCCCCCGGTTCTGGAGAAACTTTGCCGTGTTCTGTCTGAAATATCGGCAAGCCTGCCACTGATTTTTCCTGTTCACCCAAGAACAAGGGCAAGCCTTGAGACCGCAGGCCTGATGGCCATGCTTGAAAAAGCCGGGGGTATGACCCTGACAGAACCCCTTGGTTATGCGGATTTTATGAATCTTGTAATGTCAAGCCGTGTTCTGATAACTGATTCAGGGGGAATCCAGGAGGAAACCACATATCTTGGCATCCCCTGCCTGACTCTGAGGGAGAATACTGAAAGGCCTGTTACGATAACACAGGGAACCAACCGGCTTTGCACACCTGAAACCGTATCCGGGATGGTGGACATGGTGATCGAAGGAAATTTTCAGGAAGGCCGGGTACCTGATCTGTGGGACGGGCATACTGCTGTGCGTGTTGCTGACTGCATCGGGGAAATCTCATTATCTGATTAATGGATATAATTAAAAATGAATTATAAAAGAACCATTATCATTTCTGTTATAATGATGGCCACAGCAGTTCTGACAATTTTTGCAGGCCATACCGAAAGAATCGCCCCCAATAAACCATTCAGTGAATTTCCCCTTGAGATCGGCCAATGGAAAGGCGCAAGGGGAGAGCTTGATCAGAAGGTCTATAATATTCTGGGAGTCGAAGACTATATACTGGCAAATTATCATGACAGATCAGGCAATCTTGTGAACCTGTATGTGGGATTTTATCAGAGTCAGAGTGAGGGTGACCTGATTCACTCTCCAAAAAACTGCATGCCCGGTGCAGGATGGAATATTGTCAACACTGGCATTGAAACCATTAAAATTAATGACGCAAAAAAGCCCATAAAGGTCATTAAACTTGATCTCCAAAAGGATGGTGAAAGGCAGATTGTTCTTTACTGGTTTCAGTCAAGGGGCAGAATCATCGCCTCTGAATATATGCAGAAAATATGGCTGATAGTTGATTCAATCACAAAACACAGAACAGATGGTTCCTTTGTCAGACTTATTTCCCCTGTCAGGGTTGATGAAAAAACCACTCTTGATGTATTAAAAGGTTTTGCAAGGCAGGTCTATCCTTTTCTAAAAGAACATATCCCCTCCTGATTCAATGGATTACAGGTGAGTTACCCATGAAATTACAGATTAAAAAACAAATTCTGGCCCAGGCAGTGCCTCTTGTTCTGATATTTTTTTTCCTCTTTCACAAGGCAATTGCCAAACTTGTTTCAGACTGGTCATCTGACCCCAATTTTTCCCATGGATTTCTGATACCTTTTGTTGCACTTTACATGGTATGGTATAAAAAAGACGAGATCACACAGCTTGACTGCAACCCGTCGAATACAGGCCTTTTGATAGTGTTTCTGGGAATGGCGCTCCATGTTGCAGGTAATATCGGCTCTGAATTGTTCACCATGCGTTTTTCAATGATCGTCACACTTGCGGGCATAATTGTGTATCTTTATGGATGGCCTGTGTTAAGAACGGTTCTTGTGCCTGTTGCCTATCTTATTATGATGATTCCGATTCCTGCCATCATCTGGAACAAAATTGCCTTTCCGCTTCAATTGTTTTCCGCCGGCCTTTCCTCACGTGCCATTGCTTTGCTCGGCATACCTGTTTTCAGGGAGGGAAATATTCTGCACCTTGCCAATACTTCCCTTGAAGTAATTGATGCATGCTCTGGACTGCGGTCTTTAACATCTCTGCTTGCTCTCACAGGAGCATTTGCTTTTCTTGCTCCATTGAGAACAACTGAAAAATGGATTCTTTTCTTTTCAGCCATTCCCATTGCCGTGGCTGTAAATGTGATAAGACTTACCATTACAGGGGCAATGGCTGCCTGGATCAGCCCTGATACTGCACACGGCTTTCTGCATGATATGTCAGGCCTGATCATTTTTGGTGCAGCTCTACTGCTTGTCTATATTGTGTTTATGATTGAAATGAAATTTGAAAAAATAAGGAAGAAATAAAAATTTATGAAACTTACAATTGTCGGAACCGGCTATGTCGGCCTTGTTACAGGCGCCTGCTTTGCAGAAATGGGCAGCCGCGTCACCTGTGTTGATGTTGATGAGGAAAAAATAAAAAACCTTGAAAAAGGCATTCTGCCCATCTATGAGCCAGGACTTGAAAATATTGTAATCCAGAATTTCAGGGAAGGTACCCTGAATTTCACCACCAGCCTTGAACAGGCTGCGGAAAACTGCAATATATTTTTCATTGCAGTTGGCACCCCTCCCGGTGAAGACGGATCTGCCGACCTGCAATATGTGCTTCAGGTGGCAGAACAGATAGGCAAATGTATCAATGATTATGCCGTTATTGTTGACAAATCCACAGTACCGGTCGGTACGGCAGACAGAGTGAAAAGGACAATTCAGGCTGAACTTGAAAAACGCGGCGCAAACATTGAATTCGATGTTGTCAGCAACCCTGAATTTCTAAAGGAAGGGGCTGCTGTCAATGATTTTCTCAAACCTGACCGTATTGTTGTGGGAGCGGATTCAGACCGTGCCGCAAAATTGATGAAAAGGCTTTATGCTCCTTTTTCAAGAAACCGGGAAAAAATGATCCTCATGAATGTCAGAGATGCTGAGATGACCAAATATGCAGCCAATTCAATGCTGGCAACCAAAATATCCTTTATGAACGAAATTTCCAATATCTGTGAGCGCCTTGGTGTGGATGTGGAAAATGTCAGAAAGGGAATAGGATCAGATTCCAGAATAGGATATTCTTTCATATACCCTGGATGCGGATACGGGGGCTCATGTTTTCCAAAGGATGTCAAGGCTCTCATCAGAACAAGCAGGGACAGCGGGTTTGAGCCTGAGCTTCTGAACGCGGTTGAAAAACGGAACAATTTTCAGAAAATGGTTCTGGTTGAAAAAATCGTAAAAAAATTCACCCGGGATTTATCCGGTAAGATTTTCTGCATGTGGGGGCTTGCATTCAAGCCAGGCACAGATGATTTAAGGGAGGCCTCATCCTTTGTGATTATAAGGGAGCTTGTGAAACTCGGCGCAAGAATACAGGCTTTTGATCCGGTTGCCATGCCCCAGGCCCGCCGGGAGTTTCCTGAACACTGGTTTGAATCCGGCAGCCTTGTGCTCGCAGAGAATCAGTATCAGGCCCTTGAAAATGCTGATGCCATGATTCTGGTCACGGAATGGAAAACATTCAGACAGCCTGATTTTAAATGCATGTCAGACAATATGAAACAATCTGTCATATTTGACGGAAGAAACCAGTATGACCCCGAAGAAGTGGCAGAATCAGGATTTGAATATCATGGAATAGGACGCGAAATTTATGGGTAACCTGTTGTATCATGCCTGATTCCATACTTCTGACATTTGATGTTGAAGACTGGTTCCAGGTTGAAAATTTCAAGAATCATATTGAATTTTCAGCCTGGAATTCTTTTGAGCCCAGAGTGGAAAAAAACACTTTAAAGATCCTTGACCTTCTTGATTCCTTCCGCTTCAGGCCAAAGGCCACTTTTTTCGTATTGGGCTGGATTGCAGAAAAACTGCCTGGCCTTGTAAGGGAAATTCACAAAAGAGGGCATGAGGTCGCATCACATGGTTTTAACCATCATTTATGCGGGAATCTGGAAAAAGACGAGCTGGCACAGGACCTTGAAAAAAGCAGAAAAATCCTTGAGGATCTGACAGGTGCAGATGTGTACGGCTTCAGGGCTCCGAGCTTTGCAATTGATGACAATATTCTGAGTGTAATCGCCGATGCAGGCTACACCTATGATTCAAGTTTCAATTCCTTTTCCGGGCATGGACGATATGGAAAGATTGATCTGACCGGGGCAGAGAAAAAAAATGCCCTGTATAAGGTAAATGAGGGCTTTTTTGAAATTCCGGTGAGCAATCTGCATGCGGGCAGCACTGTTTTTCCCCTTGGAGGCGGTGGATATTTCAGGCTTGTGCCCTTTTTCATTTTCAGGGCAGGCATGGAATCAGTCCTGAAAAAGGATCATGCATTTGTTTTCTATGCCCACCCCTGGGAATTTGATCCGGGCCAGCCCCGGGTTGAACAGGCTCCGAAATGGTTTAAATTCAGGCATTATGTCAATCTTGGCAAAACAAGGGCAAAACTGGAGTGCCTGCTTGAATCTTTCCATGACCACAGGTTTATGACATGTATGGATTATGTCAGATGCAATTGTTGAATCCAGAACCATTGAATTAAGACCTTTTCCAGATGAAAAAAACAGGAGCCTTAAGGCTCTGATGGACCTTGAAAATACTATTTCATGGGACAGGATTGAATCCATCCTCATGAAGGACTATCCTGTAGGCAATAAAAAGGAAGGAAACAAAGCGTATCTTCCATTATTTTTGTTTAAATGTCTACTGCTTCAAAAATGGTTTCAGATACACTCAGACCCTGAGCTGGAAAATCTGATAAACGATCGAAGGTCTTTCAGGGTTTAACTTCGAGCCAGGCTTCTCCTGATCATTCCACGTTTTCAAAGTTCAGGAAAAGGTTGACAAAGGATAAGTTTGATTTAATTGTGGGAGATATTTTAAACCAATTTTCATCCCAGGGTCTGATTATTAATGAAGGTATAGCCATAGATGCGAGAATAGTAAGGTCAGCCAGCAGGCCAAAAAGTAACAAAACGCTTGATAAGATAAGATCTGAAAGAGCTACCCCGGAAGGGAAGCTTGATAAGAACGGGAATCCATTAAAATTTTCCAGAGATATTGAATCCAACTGGGTAAGCAAAAATGCTAAGCTGACTTCCTATGAGATTAATCGCAACAAGGGAATATCCAAGGTTCGATATATTGTAGAGCAGTACTTTGGACTGAGTCATCTATATGATAGTGGCAAAAGAGCAAGGTTTACTACTATAGCAAAAAACAACATAGATATTTGGTTCAGGCAGGTTGCGTTTAATATACGTAGAGGTTTTAACATATTTAAAAAGCGTGCAGCAGCGGCATAATTGTGTCCAAAGAGTAAAAATGGTTTGAAAAAGATTATATAGAGGGATTAAGGCAGAAGAATAATATGATTTTAGGATAAATATAGGTTAAATTTGAGGTTAGCTGTTTCAAAACCTATTTTTAAAGATTTTTGATACAAATCAGTTATATTTTATCCAGGATTAAAGCTTGATGCCATTTTTTTATTCGGAAATACTTGGTTCCCTGTGCTGGAATAGCTTGTAGAATTTTGGCATCTTTTTTCAGATTGAATGCAAACTGCCGATACCTCAAATCCGACAAGTTCTGAAATGGTTGGTATAGACATATTTTGGGAAATAAAGAGCTTAATAAAAAAGCAAGTATGAAAATGAGTGTTTTAAGCCTCGCACAAAGGTACTATTAATCCTCACACAAAGGCACAAAGACACAAAGGTTTTTTTGGGGTTTGGTTTAAGGATTGATTTGAATGCCAGGATATCACGATTATTTTTTTAAACAGGTTTTTTCAACAAAGGAACATGCAATTGATTTTTTAAAACATAGTCTTCCTTCTGAGATTGTAAAAAACCTTGATTTTAAAACATTTTGTCTGGAAAATGTTTCATATGTGGATGAGAAACTTGCAGAGCATTTTGCAGATATGGTGTATTCATGTCATTATAAAAGTTTGCCTGTTAAGATAGCTATTTTATTTGAGCATAAAAGTTTTCCGGATAATTATATGCCATTTCAACTGCTTAAATATATGGTCAGAATATGGGATTTAAATATAAAACAAAATCAAAGTTTTATGCCGGTTGTACCCATGGTTTTATATCATGGAAAGGAAAAATGGCAACCAGGACATTTTAGAGCAGTATTTCATCATATTACATCTGAATTGAAACAATTTATACCAGATTTTGAAAATATTTTTATTAATCTTGCGAAATATTCAGATAATGCCATAAAAGAAGAGATTTTTGAAACTGAATCTTTAAAAATAAGTTTACTGGTACTTAAAAATATTTTTTATCCTGAAAAACTTGAGCCTGGTTTAAAGGATCTGTTTTCTTTAGGCTATAGGTTTTTTCAGAGTGAAAAAGGTTTAAAATTTCTTGAAATTATTATATCTTATTTATATCAGGCAACAGAAATTGAAACAGAGAGTATTATTAATGCCATTGTGCCTGTAACCCGGAAAGGAGGAGAGATTGCCATGACTACTGCTGAAAAACTCAGACAGGAGGGTTTGCAAAAGGGCAGACAGGAGGGGATATATAATACCTATTACACCCTGATTC
>CAYUOB010000068.1:0-16960 GCA_964446145.1 uncultured Desulfobacula sp. | reverse complement strand
GATGCATAAGGGCCTGGGAGGAACTGGTTAAAATCAATCCACTTGCCACAGCTCCTGACGGGCACTCAGTTGATGCTCTGCTGCATGACATGAAAAGGCGGAAAAAAGGCAAATCATAATCTGGAAGCCATGACAGCAGCGCCTATGGCACCGTTCTCCTGGGGATAGTCACCTATAACAAGTGAATATCCAAGGCATCGTTCAAGCGCCCTTATCATGCCTTTGTTTCTTGCAACTCCTCCTGTAATCATTACAGGCTCTGCAAGCCCGATCCTGCCTGTAAGAATGGCAATTCTTGATGCAGCAGAATCATGGATTCCGGCAATGATATTTTCCCTTGTTTCCTGGTTTGCGATTTTTGAGATCACTTCTGATTCTGCAAATACAGTGCATATACTGCTGATCTCAGCTGGTTTGTCTGCCCTTGCGTCAAAATCACCAAGCTGGTCAGGCTCAAGTTCCAATGCCCTTGCCATGACTTCAAGAAATCTTCCTGTGCCTGCAGCACATTTATCATTCATGGCAAAATTTTCCACAACCCCGTTGGAATCAAGCAGGATTGCCTTGCTGTCCTGTCCTCCCACATCAATTATTCCCCGTATGTCTTGGTTCTGGAAAAATGCTCCTGCGCCGTGGCAGATTATTTCACTTATTGCATTGTCTGCAAAACTGACACTTGATCGCCCATACCCTGTTGATACAATTGCTTGCATCTCTGCAGATGAAATTCCAAGTTCCGATACAAGCAGATTAAATACCTTTGTGCCTGCTGCGCAATGATCATATCCGGTCAATATGGTATGGGTTCCAAGAATGGTGTTTTCCGAAATCAGGGCTGCTTTTGCGGTTATTGAACCAATATCAATACCGGCATAAATTTTTTTTGTCATGAATCATGCACTCCTTAAGTTTATCATTTCCATGAATGCATCAATGCGTGTTTCAATCTGGGATCTGGAAAAATGCGCAGGATCAACCATATCCGCTTCCAGCATGAGAACCGGAACCCCTGTTTTTTTGCGCACAATTTTCATTATGTCCATCTGGCCAAATGAATATGGTTTGCATGAGCGGTTCGAGTGCATCACAAGGGCATCTGCATCATATTTTTCAATCATGTCCACCACATGTTCAGCCATTGTATCCACGCCAAGATTAAGATAAATCTGCGCATACCCATGTGCCATTGAATCAAGAAAATTGTTTTTGTCAATATACTTCATGGCGCTGCACCATGCAGAGGTATATGTGTCTGCCACAAGGCAGGCATCATGACCTGAAAATTTTTCAGACAGCCATTTTAGCTGATGCCAGACAGGCAGGTTATCCCATAAAAGCCTGTATTTTTCACAGGGTACAACACTGATGTTCTTTTTTATCCTGTCGTTCATTTCATCAATAAGCTCATCATAAAAATCAATGACTATGCGGGTTCCCCTTAAAGTTACTATCAGAGCCAGGAAAAAAAAAGCATCAAAGGCTGACATGGGTGATGGCTTGTGCATTGTTGTATCGAGTACTTTCTGCCACAGCTTCTGCCCTTCAAAAGAGAGCCTGCCGACATATTCCATTTTGTCATAATCCATTTTTCTGCCTGTATGCTTTTCAAGAAAATCAATGTACTCGTCAATCTGGGCTCGCACATAAGCTGCTGCCTGTTCAGAATATCCTGTGTGGCATACAGGGGTATCAAGAATAAACAGGGGGACATTATAAAATCTTGCCTGGATTTCATACCACTTTAATACAGTTCCACAGATATTGTTGCAGCATATCAGCATATCAGGCGCAGGCAGGCCTCCTATGGGGCCTGTTTTTGTAACGGAACATGCAATATCAGCCCTTGCATATGAACAAAGATCAGTGCTGTAGCCCATGTCAGCAGCTTTGATGCAAAGCTGGGCTCCCATTTTTGCCGCTCCGATCATGGCCCCGTGGTTTTCAGGATAGACAGGAATTATATCCATTGCAACAAGCGGTTCAACAGGGCCGCCAGATGTTATCCAGGCTATTTTTTCATTATTCCGGTCAGCGCTCATGGCTTTAAGATAGTAGTCTGTCATGATTTCGCGCATTTTTCTGGCGCAGTTTATTTTTTTATTTTCAAAGCTTTTATTGTGCATGGTATTTCCTTTTTCATATCATGTGTATAAAGGTCTCAATGCGGGTGGTCAATTGGCCGGGATTAAGGTTGATGCCGTCAGTTTCAATGCAGATACTTTTGATTTTCATCAGATCAAGGTGTTCTTTTATGTGTGGATAGTCAAATGCATGGGGATCACAAAATTTTTGCACCAGAAAAATAACTCCGTCAGCCTTTGTTTTTTCTGCCAGTGCGCTGATATGCTCTTTACGGGCAGAAAGGCTCATGTGTTTCGCAGGGCAGGGTACACGCCCTGTCAGCCTTGCTGCAATGGCTGCAACAGGATCCTTATCCTGATTCTGCAGAATTTTTGTATCAAACCATCTCTGGCCGGTACAAAGATCATCTCCGACAACAGCAGCTCCTGCCTTTTCCACAATGGAATAAAAATCATTGCTGTCACAGATGGAGCCTGAAATTATAATGCGTCTGTATTCTCCGGAGCAGGTCTGATTCTGTCCAAGGTTCCGGGCGATTCTCCGCAGAAGTGTTTCAGCCTTCTGCCTGTCCATTATCATGGTTCCTTTTACAAGAGCGTATATATCTGCGGCATTTATGGATTCAGGATTTGCGCATCTGATGCGGTATATATCCGATAGAAGATCTCTTATTGAATTGAAAAGTGTGATGGAATTTTTGATGTCTGTGTCCGTAATTCCATGACCGCAAAGTTTTTCAAGCTGTTTTCTGAAATCTGCCAACACCAGGTTAAGATATCTTTGTGCGCTTTTTGTGCCAAGCTTTACAGGCAGGGCAAGGTCTGAAAAAAAATTGTATTTACCCTGCATGCGCCATATGTCGCTTAATCTCTGCATTGAATCACAGGTATGTACAAATACGGTTCCATAAAGAAAATCAAGTTTTCCCGCAAGGCTGTCTTCAAGTATCCCCCTGACCGGATGGCAGCAGTATGACTGGATATGGTTTTCACCAAGGATAATTTCAGACTGTGACGGAAAAAGTCTCATGGGGTGGAATCCTGCTGCATGAATAAGTTCTTCAGGCGCATAGGAACAAAGATAACCGATGATTTTTCTGCTGGCATCAAAGGCGGGCGGATATTCAATATCATTGATGACCTTGTGAAATAGCTGAATTTCCTCCATATTTTTTCTCCTGTATGTGTTTGCGGTCTTCTTCTGATTTTTCGTCCATTGGTTTATATAACGAACGATGGTCGATATGTCAACCAATACTTGATTCGTTCCGGAGTTTATGATATGGGCTTGCAATCACAATAAAATTTTTATATTCAGGTTGTTTAATGGCAGGCGCAATAAAAAAAGATACTCTGACAAGGCTCAGGGAAAAGGAAAGGCAGTTCAGGCAGTCTCTGATCATTGAAGCTGCAAGAAAGCTTTTTGGCGAGAAAACATTTGACAGGGTCAGTATGGCAGAAATAGCTGAAGCTGCCGGAATCGCCAAATCTTCCATATATACCTATTTCAGGAATCAGGAAGAATTGTATGCCAGGATCGCATTTCAGGATGCCACGGCTTTTATTTCAAGCCTTGAAGCCGGAATTTCAGAGGGCTGCGACAACCCTGTCAGATATGCTGTTGATTATTTTCTTGATTATTATATTTCCAATGAATCTCAATGGAAAATGATCACCCATTTTGCCCTGCACGGCAATAAAAACATGGAATCCATTGATCAGCTCAATGAAGTGGGCAGGGCTCTCATGAATGTGTTTGAAAAAATTTTCATTGCATCGGGATGTACTGAAAATACAAGGATTCTGTCCCACACTCTTTTTGCCTGTCTTTCAGGGGTACTGATCTGTTTCAGAAACTATCCCGGCAGGTCTGAACAGGAAAGAATTGCCCATATGAAAAGAATAGGGATGATGATTGAATCAATGATGAATGCCCAGACAGTTCAATCCGATGCATGAGAGGTACCCTGTAAATGGCTGATGTCATTATTGTGGGTGCCGGCCCTGCAGGAACTGCTGCTGCCTTTGCTCTCCTGTCCGGGGGTTTTGATGTCCTGATTCTTGACAGGCACAGGTTTCCCTGGAAAAAACCATGTGCAGGCGGAATTACTCCAAAGGCTTTCAGACTTTTTCCATATGATATTAAAAATATTGTGAGGCGTGAATGCAGGTCTGTTAAGATCAGCTCAGGCTCTGGAAGGTCTCTGGCCATAAAGACACAAAAACCTTTGTGCTATATGGTGAAAAGACAGGAACTGGACACGTTTTCCCTGAACAAAGCCATTGAGCTGGGTGGGGATTTCCGAAAAATAGGAAAAATTTACAATATATGCCAGACTGATTCAGGTGTACGGATTCATACGGATTCTGGCAGATTCAGGGCAGGGTATCTGATTGGTGCTGACGGAGCAAACAGCATTGTAAGAAAATTTGTTCCAGGAAATCCTGTTTTTCAGAAGAAAATTGCCATTGAGGCTGACGTGAAGCTTGACAATCCAGGCAAATATACCATGGAATTTGATTTTACAGGTATAAGGCATGGATATTTCTGGATCTTTCCCAGGGACGATCATATTAATATCGGAATTTATTGTTTTGATGCTGGGTGCAGAATTAAAACTGCCAGGCTCTATGAATATGCAGCAAGGAAACTTGGCACTGACAATCTTGAATCACTCCGCGGTTATCCCATCTGCACAGGGGGCTACAGATTTGCGCCCGGGTCGGGAAGAATACTTCTTGCAGGAGATGCAGCAGGCTTTGCCGAACCCGTGCTGGGTGAGGGAATCTACTTTGCTCTCAAAAGCGCAATACTGGCTGCCGGGGCTGTGATGGAATCAGAATACGGCAAAACAGATTCCTGTGCCGGAACAATTTACTGCAAAAAACTTGATCAGATAAGAGCTGACCTGAGGCTGTGCTCCATTGCTTCAAAATTTTTTTACGGATTTCCCGGATTATGGCTTGAAATGCTCAGAATTTTTCCTGTACATGAAAAATTTGCAAGGGGATATTCAAAGGGTTTATCCATCAGCTCCATTCTGCGGGGCAGGGGATTTTAATCTGGCGGGTTTGTTAATTATATGCTATCTTCTGCCTTTATTAATGCACGTACAAAGGTCTGTTCATGAGCCGGGTTAAAAGGTCGGTTAAATTCTTTTTATTTGTTCTGATTGTTTTTGCGGTTTTTTTTGAAGGTTATGGAAATCTTGATTATAACTGGCAATGGTACCGGGTCAAACCGTATTTTTTTACATTTGATAACGGCAGGTTCCTGCCCGGCCTACTGCTTGACGGGCTTGGCATCACCCTGAAGATTTCATGCATAGGACTTGTCCTGTCATTTGTCCTGGGATTTTTATCTGCATTTGCAAGGCTGAGCCGTTTCCCCATGTTAAGGCTGGTTTCATGGGTGTATGTTGAAACCATCAGAAATACCCCTCTTTTAATTCAGATATTTTTGATTTATTTTGTGGTATCGCCTGTATTCGGCATACCAGCTTTTACATCGGCTGTGATAGCATTAAGCCTGTTTGAGGGTGCCTATTCCTCTGAAATTATCCGTTCAGGAATCATGAATATTCCAAAGGGACAGTATGAAGCAGCGGAAAGCATAGGGCTTTGTACTTTTGCCATTTATTTGAAAATCATTATCCCACAGATGCTCAGGCAGACCCTGCCCATGCTGGCAGGGCAGGGTGTGTCCCTGATCAAGGATTCAGCCCTTGTAAGTACAATCTCAATTTATGACCTTACAATGCAGGGCCAGAGAATTGTTTCAGATACCTTTTTGACCTTTGAAATATGGTTTTCAGTGGCATTATGTTACCTTGCCGTTACAGCAAGCCTTTCTTTTGGCATACGGCTGCTTGAAAAAAGAATTAATTTTATCACTCAATAGGTTCTTTTTTGATTAAATAGAAAAAAACAGGAGAAAAAAATGAAAAAAATTTTATGTGTTGTTGCAGTAATCTCATTGTTTTTGTGTTCATTTGCGTCTGCAAATGAAAGTGTGATTGAAAAAATTGAAAAGCGGGGTGTGATAAGGGTTGGTATGTCCACATTTGTACCCTGGGCAATGAAGGATAAAAAAGGCCGTCTTGTGGGGTTTGAAATTGATGTGGCAAAAAAACTTGCGCAGGATATGGGGGTTAAGGTGGAATTTGTGCCCACTGCCTGGTCAGGTATTATACCGGCGCTTCTGACGGGAAAATTTGATGTGATAATAGGCGGGATGGGAATCACACCCAGGCGTAACCTGAAAGTGAATTTTACAATTCCATATGAATATTCAGGCATGTCAATTGTTGCCAGCAGGGCCCGTGCAAAGGGTTTTTCCAGTCTTGGTGATTTTAATAAAAAGAATGTTGTCATTGCAGTCAGAATGGGGACAACAGCAGAACAGGCAGCAAGGAAATATATGCCTGATGCATCATTTAAATTATTTGACAATGAAAGCCAGGCAATTCAGGAATTAATTCTTGGAAGAGTCCATGCTGTTGTGTCTTCTGCTCCGATGCCTGTATTTCAGGCGCTTAAATATCCTGACAGGCTGTTTGTACCCATAAAGGAGAATTTTACAAAAGAACCCATTGGGTTTGCAATACGCAAGGGAGACCATGATGCGCTTAATTTTTTCAACAACTGGATTTTAAATATGCAGGCCAATGGATTCCTGAAGGAGAGACAGGCCTACTGGTTTGAATCAAAAAAATGGGAAAAACTTGTTAAATAATAAAAAATTAAGATTTACCATTGTTGATGCTGCAGTGATTCTGTGTCTTATCGCTGCAGTATACTTATTTGTGGCAAAAGCCGGAGATGTGCTCGACTATAAATGGGCATGGAATAAAATTGTGCCATATTTTTTTTATTTTGACAGGGCATCAGGAAGGCTTGTGCCCAATGTCCTTGCCACGGGTTTTGGTGTAACTGTCAAGCTCAGCCTGTGGTCAACGCTTCTTGGGCTTATGCTGGGTGTGGTTTCGGGTATTGCAGGGGCCAGGGGCAGCCTGGAACAGCGTTTCATAAGCAGGGTGTATGTTGAAACAGCCAGAAACATCCCTTCACTTGTGCTGGTTATAATTTTTTATTATTTTGTATCCAGCCAGTTTCTTGATGCCCTTCATCTTGACACATGGCTCAGAACCGCTTCCGGGAATACCAGAAAAATTTTTTCACTTCTGTTTGCAGGCCCTGACCGGATAAATTCGTTTGTATCAGCGGTTGCTGCCCTTGGAATTTATGAAGGAGCCTATGTATCTGAAATTATCCGGGGCGGCATTATCTCTATTCCTGAAGGTCAGTGGGAAGCTGCTCTGTCAGTCGGGCTTTCCCGGCGCAGAACCTTTGTGCTGATTATTCTTCCTCAGACCTTCAGAAGGGTTGCCTTTCCCCTTGCAGGCCAGTTCATATCAACCATAAAGGATTCTTCCATAGTATCGGTGATTTCCATTCAGGAACTGACTTTTCAGGGAATGGAGCTCATGTCTGCAACTTTTCTTACATTTGAAATCTGGATCACAGTCACTGGCCTGTATTTTATCCTCACATTTTCCCTTTCAAGGGCTGTTGCGTTTCTGGAAAACAAATACAGGCTCAGGTATTGAAATCTGTTTAAGATCAGATTAGGATATTCAGCATGCGCCGTAATGGTTCTGCAGCGCCCCACAAAAGCTGGTCTCCAACTGAAAATGCAGTGAGAAACCTGTCGCCCAGCAGCATTTTTCTGATCCGCCCCACCGGAACTGTGAGAGTCCCTGTGACAGCGGCAGGTGTAAGTTCCCTCATTGTATCTTCTTTTGTATTGGGAATGACCCTGACCCAGGCATTATGTTCCGCAAGCATTGCTTCGATTTCATCCAGGGGAACATTTTTTGTAAGTTTTATTGTAAAAGCCTGGCTGTGGCAGCGCATGGAGCCAACCCGAACGCACTGACCATCAATGGGTATCGGGTTGTCGCTGCGGCCTGTGATTTTGTTTGTTTCAACCTGTCCCTTCCATTCCTCTCTTGTCTGGCCTTTGTCCCATGCTTTATCAATCCACGGAATCAGGCTTGCTGCAAGTGGGACACCCCAGTTTTCAACAGGCAGGGCACTGGATTTCATGGTTGAAATAACGTTTTTATCCAGTTCCAGTATGGAAGATGCAGGATTTCCAATGACAGGAGCAGCATTCTTTCCAATTGCGTGCATCTGGGCAACAAGTTCTTCCATGTTTTTTGCTCCGGCTCCTGATGCTGCCTGGTATGTCATTGAAGTCAGCCACTCAATGAGATCTGATTCAAACAGGCCGCCAAGTGCCATGAGCATCAGGGATACCGTGCAATTGCCTCCTATGAAATTTTTTATGCCCTTTTCAAGGGCTTTGTCAATCAGCTTTCTGTTAACCGGGTCAAGGATTATAATGCTTTTATCATCCATTCTGAGGGTGGATGCAGCATCAATCCAGTAGCCTTGCCAATTCACCGCATCCAGCTTTGGTCTGACTTTTTCCGTGTATGCTCCTCCCTGGCATGACAATATGATATCCATGTCAGCAAGGCTGTCAATATCATATGCATCAATGAGGTCTGGAACCTGTATGCCCACATCCGGAGCTTTCTGGCCTGCCTGGGAAGTTGTAAAGAAAAAAGGAGTGAACTTTTTGAAATCATTTTCCGCTGTCATTCTTTCCATGAGTACGGAACCTACCATGCCGCGCCATCCTATAATACCAACCTTTTTCATTGTTCACTCCTTTCCTGATTCAGAATCGATTGATTATTTTCCTTGATTTCAGATTAAAGTTTTATACATACCTTTTTTTCAAAAAAGATACCAGAGTTAATCCGGGAAAATATCAAAAATTATTTTGAATAATCAGGATATACACGCTTGGGGTCTGCAAAGTATTCCTTTGTCATTTTGATGACAACAGGGCTCAGGAAAATAAGGCCGACAAGGTTTGGCCATGCCATGCAGGCATTAAATATATCTGAAATTGTCCATACCGTGGTGAGTTTTATTGTCGCTCCAACCGGAATAAGTATGCAATACAGAATCCTGTAGGGGAGAACCAGGTTCTTTCCGAACAGGTAATCGACACAGCGGTCTCCGTAATATGACCATCCCACAAGAGTTGAGAATGCAAAAAAGATTATGCCTATAGATACGAGATAGCCATGGTCATTAAAGGGCAGCCCCAATGAAAAAGCCTTTGCTGTCAGATTGGAGCCTGATAGTGCCTTGCCAGCTCCATCAACCAGTGTATATGCATTTGTCACAACAATGGCAAGGCCTGTCATGGTGCATATTACCAGCGTATCAATAAAAGGCCCTAACATTGCCACAAGACCTTCACGGACAGGTTCCTTGGTCTGGGCGGCACCATGTGCAATGGGAGCGCTTCCAAGTCCTGCCTCATTGGAGAATACCCCCCTGGCAACACCGAATCTCACGGCCTGGGCAACGGCAGAGCCTGCAAATCCACCTGCCACTGCGCTTCCTGCAAATGCATCATGGAAAATTGCAGCGAATGCTGCGGGGATACTTCCAATATGCGTAAAAATAATAAGCAGGGCGCTTGCAACATAGAGGATTGCCATAAACGGAACAATTTTGCTTGCAAATTTACCGATCCGTTTGACTCCGCCGACAATCACCAAAAAACAAAGGATTCCCAGTATGATACCAGTTGCAAGTTTAGGTACGTGAAAACTGGCAAGCAAAGGCTCTGCAACGGAATTTGCCTGAACCATATTGCCTATGCCAAAAGATGCAATAGCGGCAAACAGGGCAAAGGCAATACCAAGCCATTTTTGCCCCATGCCTTTTTCTAGATAATACATGGGGCCTGCCCCTACAACTCCGTCTTCATGGATTTCCCTGAATTTCAAGGACAGAAGGCATTCACAATATTTGAGCCCCATGCCGAATACTGCGGTGATCCACATCCAGAAGATTGCACCGGGGCCGCCGAGGGCGACGGCAGTGCCGACCCCTGCAATATTTCCTGTGCCTATGGTTGAGGATAATGCTGTGGACAATGCCTGAAAATGTGTAACTTCTCCTTCATCTTCTGGATTGTCGAATTTGCCGGAGATAAGTTTCCAGGCGTATATAAAGTGCCGAACCTGAATCAGTTTCAGTAAAAAGGCCATGAGGACTCCAGTGCCAACGAGCAGAACAATTGTTACCGGCCCCCACATGAAACTGTCCACCACATTCAGTAAATGATTCATGATTATACTCCTTTCATTATAATATATAATATTAGAGTCTGGCTGTTTTAAAACACCCGGACCTGGTCAATGACAGTATCTGTAAATTATCCCTATGCCTAGTCATGTGACAATTTTTTGAAGGAGAGAGATAACTTGATTTTTTAAAATATAAGCTTTTCAGCATAAAATTATTTTTATTTTTATTTATTTAATAATAATATTAATAAAAATTACCGTTATCGCCATAATAAATGATAGTCAATCTTTTTTATCATTAGTTAATATTGTCGGTATTTTGCCTTGATTGGTTAAAAGGGCTGTGTGCAGTATGCAAATAGTGTTTGAATCTAGTGCGCATTGAGAATTCACAGTGTCGATATTGACCTTGCATCGTATTTGTGGGATTATCTGGCCGGGCTGTAAAATAAGCCTGCAATGGAAATAATCATGGAACAGAGGTGTTGTATGGGTGGATTCAACCTGAAATTTTTTTTATATTTATCTGTTTTTTTTATGTTTTTGTGTATCGGTTCTTTTGTTCATGCCAAGGCTGATTTTACACCGATACTGCAGAAAACCCTTGATATCAGGCCCCTTGACATTGCCTCTTCCGCTGATGGTAAATTGATTTTTATTCTTTCAAAGGGGCAGCTTGTTGTGTATTCTCCTTCGGATAATACCATTGTCAGCCGCTCAGATGTTGATAAAGCCTATAACAGGATCAGCTATTCTTCTGAAACCAAAACCCTGACACTTGCCAGTACCGGCTCTTGTTTGCTTAAACTGATTCAGGTTGAACAGATATATGAAATATCCATGAATGACCGTCCTGCTGAAGGGCCTTTGGATGCTCCTGTCACCGTTACAGTATTTGATGATTACCAGTGACCGTATTGCGCTCGTCTTGAGCCGTTTCTCCGGCAGTTGTCGGAAACCTACAAAGGTCAGTTAAGGCTTGTGGTCAAACAATTTCCAAGCCCTGCTCATGCTTTTGCCCGTGATGCTTCACAGGCAAGCCTTGCTGCTTACAGGCAGGGTAAATTCTGGCAATTCCGCAAGGAATTGTTTGAAAATTACAAGTCCCTTGATGATGACAGGATAATGTCCATTGCAAAGGGGCTCAAGCTTGATATGCACCGTTTTTTAAAGGATATGAGTTCTTCGCAGGTTCAGCAGATTATTGACAGTGATATTGCAAACGGTATTAAAATAGGAGTTACGGGAACTCCCACTGTTTTTATAAACGGAAAGATGGTTGACCTTGGTTCTCCTGGTGAATTTATCCGTAAAATTGAATCGGAAATATTAAAAAACAGCAGATAGTTTTTTGTGGCGCCGTTTATATTCTTTATTTATGTGTTTGAGGGTAAATTCTTGTCTGGTGGAGAGGGCTTGTCCAGATTTATGACCCTGCCCTGGAGCATTTCCTTTGTTTCGTAATCTGTGAGCATGATAAGCCTGCGTGTCATTTTTGCCATGCGCTCCACCTGATCCCTGATCTGCTTCACTCTTTTTTCAACAATGTCTGCATCAATGTCATTCATCAGGATTATCTGGCAGTTTCCCAAGATCATATGCAGGGGTTGGTTCAATTCATGGCACACGGTACGGGCTGTCTCTATTATGCCTGTCATTTTTTCCCGGCGTTGAAGCTCTTCTTCGGCTGTCAGCCTGTTTCTGATCTGGCGGTGCAGGATGATTATAAAAAATATGGTGGCAAGGAATCCTGCAAACCATATAATTGCATATATTGTCCTGAATGATTTTAAATTTGCATTTTTCAGTGCATAATATTTTTTCATCGGCACTGCAACGCTGATGCCTCCTCTTATGTCCCCTATTTTATATCCCTGTTTTGCATGACAGCGCAGGCATTCCTTTTGTGTTACAAGGGGGCGCATAAGCCTCATATAGGGTTGATTATTCATGATTTCAATGGAAGTTGTTTCTTTTTGTCCCCTGGCAAACCCTTCAAGGGCTTTTTTTTCCCAGGTGTCTGGCCTGTTGGCCGGGCGTATGGGGTTTAAGCTTGTGATATGCGATATATACCCGAATTTTTTCAGGGTCATTTCATTAATCTGACGTGTCATGTAAGCGGGATTGATCAATGTCAGTTGAGTGCCTGAAGGAGTTGTGATATCGCGTTCAGGCGTATCAAGCCACGGGTTTGGCCGGGTTTTTGTGTCAACTCTTGCATAGACACCTCCATGACCGGCATTCCAGCTTCTGTATATCACATGGTTTTCAAATACTGACCTTGCCTCGATCTTTGCTGCTTCAATCACACCCGCATCCATTGTTTGCTGATGCCAGAACACTGTTATGCCTATGAAAAAACTCCATACAATGATTATACCCATGCCGTAGTATTTCAGCATGGCAGGAGTGAATTTTATTTTTGTGCTGTTGATCATTGTTTCATACTGACAAATGACGGCAAAAAAATCAGTTAAAAGGAAAAAAACAGGTAACAATCGTCATGCCGTCGCATGAATGTTCTTTAGCGTGCGGACATGATTCAACAGAACCGGGGCAGATGTCCCGGCTGTCGGGAATATGACTGCATCTGTGTGAAACCATTGAAATTTTAAAGCCAAAACGTTCTGAAAATATTTTCATGCGCAGCAGGTCTGCTCCTTTGCCGCCTGCATTAAAATCAAACGGCCTTTTTGACGAATAGTTCAAGGTTTCCTGGGTGGTGAAAAAACCTTCAAATATTCTTTTCTGAGCATCTCGGGTAAGCCCGGTTCCATGATCCTTGACCATGAATTCAACTCCTCTGCCCTTTGGATGCACGATCACTTCTATTTTACCGCCATCGGGTGTGTTTTCCACTGCATTGCGGATCAGGCCGTCAACGGTTTTTCGCAAAGGCTCGGCAGGGATTTTAACAGGAGATGCTGACTTCAGGCGTGGAATCAGGGTGATTTTTCTGTGTGCCATATCCTTTTGCAGGGCCTGAATTCGTTTTTCCACAAAATGGCTCAGTGAAATATTTTCAGCAGGCAGGGCAGTCGGATTAAAAATCTCATTAATTTTTTTTCCGATTTTTGCCACAAGGTCATTTTCTCCGATTTCTTCTGCAAGCAGAGCTTCAAGTTCATCCCTGCACTGTTCCAGGATAAGGGAAAATACCTTTTGATGAAAAACAGCTTTGTTTTCCACTATATCATATACCTCATCCTCAATCCCTATGATTCTGTCAAGATTTCTTTTTATCCTGTCAAGGGTTGGCTGCCAGTTTTTTTCAGGACATTGTTCCAGCTTTTTGGACAGGATCTTAACACAGCTCATGAGAATGGCCACAGGGGTTTTAAGCTCATGGGCAAGATGGCTTATCATCTTGTCCTTGGCATGGTTGATGCTTTTTAATTCTTCGTATGCTTTTCTGAGTTCCCGTGAAACTCTTGCATTCTCAATTGAAATTGCCACGGCAGCAGCAATAGTGTTAAGCATTTCAAGGTCTGTTTCGTCAAAATCCCCGTCCTTTTTATTATCTGCAGCCAGAATGCCTATGATGCGCTCCTTGTTTCTGAGCGGGGTCAGAATAACATTTCTGACCTTGTATCCTATTTTCTGATCTCTTACCCTGTAACGATTCTGTACCTTGGAAAGATCGTTCACTATCATGGGTTTGCCGGTTTTGACCACCTGTCCTGATAAAAGCTCATCCATTGAAAATCTTGCTTTTTCAATGCGTGCCCTTGTGCTGGGGTCATCATGGGTCGCACTCAGAAAATAAAATTGTTTCTGATCTTCATCCAGTAATATGGTATTAGCACTCTGGGTTCCCAGAAGTTTTTTTATTTCAGTGTTCACAAAAAACAGAAGTTTTTTCAGGTCAGGGTAGCGGGGAAGAATCTGGCTTATACGGTGCATGGTACTGCGGTTGCGTTTTATCCGCTTTTCCATGGTCACATCTCTTAGAACAATTATCATGCCTTCGGGATTATTGTTTTCATCTCGTTTGATTCCGGCCCGCAGAACCACATCAAGGGTTTTGCCATCCTTTGTGATACGCTTGGTGGCAAGCTTGATAACATTTTTATGGGCAGGCAGGTCTTTTATTTTTTCTGTCAGTTCACCCTGTAAAGAATCGGGGATATACTCTCTGCCGTATTTTCCCTTTAATTCGCCGGCAGTCCATCCAAATGTTTTTGTGAATGCAGGGTTCAGATAGGTGATTTTTCCAGTGGCATCTCTGATCAGAACAGGATAGGGTAGAAAATTCAGAAATTTTTCATAATCTTTTTTTGAAGTATCTTCCTTTATTCTTTTTTCAAGCTCTCTGATTTTAAGTTCCAATTGTTCATATGTCGGTTTTTCAACCATAGTGCCGCCCTGATACCCTGTTTGATTTAATGGATTTCAATTGTCTATTGTATATGGATTAAGTCTGATTATCAATTGATACACAAGGTGTAAAGAAAAATCTGGAATCTCTGTGCAGATATCCGGTATTTCAGGAAGCGGGCAGAATGCCGGTATTTGCGTTTTTTTTGCGCCAGCAGTATTGTTTGCTGCAACCCGGCATCATATAGGATTTCTGAATTGTCTGTTTGTGTGCAAAATCTTCAAGAAGCTTTAGGGCATTTCCTGTGACAAAGGATATCAGTTTGATATTATTATCCACAATCATATCTGCGGGTCTGGTGGAAATTGCGCCACATATCAGGATGGAGACCTGTTCTTTTCTGAGCATATTGACAAGATCCATGGGATGGTCAGGGTCAAAGGAAAAATAGGTCTTTTCAATTACCATTCTGTTTTCGATCCGGGCAATAAGCAGAGTGGCTGCCGCATCAAACACAGGAGAGACCCGGTTGCCCCATATTGTTATTGCTAATTTCAAATATATCCTCCGGGAATTTTTTAAATTTTTATAAATCAGTTCTTCTGCAAATCATGTGCCTGAAAAATCTGCAAGAGGGCCAAAACAGGATATCGGGTTTTATTTCAATATGTTGAAATGAAAAAATATCTTATGGGATATTTATTTACAATATGGCAGGTTGCAAAATCAAGACAGTTAAAGCTGCACTGGTTGCATAAAAAAGCTTGGCTATAATTTTATGCCCAGTTTTTTGATTCTTCTGAAAAGAGTGCTTTTGTGTATGCCAAGGTCTTTTGCGGCAGCAGTTCTGTTATAGTTGTTTCTGGCAAGGGCATCGGTGATGATTTGAATCTGGGCAGATTTGACGGGATCACTTCCATGATTTTCGCCCTGTGCCATATGTGCAGGCAGTGACAGAAAATCGGGCAGATGATTTATTTTAATATGGCCTTCGGAACATAAAACAAACGCATGTTCAATTATATTTTCAAGTTCCCTTATGTTGCCTGGAAAATCATATGACATGAATATCTGAAGAACTTTCGGGTCAACTCCCTGGATAAGCTTTCCCTGGCGTATATTCATTTTATGCACAAATTCGTCAACCAGCAGGGGGATATCTTCCATACGTTGCCTTAAAGGGGGCAGGGCAAGCCTTATTACATTGATCCTGTAATACAGATCCTGTCTGAACCTGTTGTCTGCCACAAGAGAAGAAAGATCCTGATTGGTTGCAGCAATGATCCTTATATTGGCTTTTTCCTTGTTCAGGGCTCCAAGAGGGGTGAATTCATGCTCCTGAAGCACTCTCAGCAGGCTTACCTGAAAAGCCGGGCTTGTATCTCCTATTTCATCCAGGAAAATTGTGCCTCCGTCCGCAAGTGCGAACTGGCCTGGTTTGTCCTTTACAGCATTGGTGAAAGCCCCTTTTTTATAACCGAACAATTCAGATTCAAGCAGTGTATCAGGAAGGGCTCCGCAGTTTATGGCCATGAAGGGTTTTTCTTTTCTGGGGCTCATATTATGTATTGCCCTTGCCAGAAGTTCTTTGCCTGTGCCAGTTTCTCCTTCTATGAGTACGGACGAATCGCTGTCTGCAATCTGGGGCAGGATTTTGAATATATTTTTCATGGCATTGCTGCAACTGACAATATCCTCCATCTTAAAACCCGATGAAAGTTCTTTTCTGAGCTGCTCAACCACTGAATGATCCGTAAAGGTTTCAACGCCTCCGATCACTTTGCCGTTTTTATTGATCAAAAGGGATGTGGATACAGTTACAGGCACTTTTTTCTTGTCTTTGCCTATAATATACCCGGAAGAGCTTATAAAGGGACGGCCTTCCTCCATTGTGCGCTTCAGGGCGCAATTATTTTCGCACATGTTTGAACGGAAAACCTCCCAGCATCGCCTGCCTATGGCATCTTTGCGGGTTATGCCGGTTATTTCCTCGGCAGCACGGTTGAATGAGGTTATTATCCAGTTGTAATCAATGGTGAACACCCCTTCTGAAATGCTTTCAAGTATTATCCTGGTTGTGTCTGCATTAAGGGGGGTGGCTTTTTTGTTTGTTTTCATGAATATGGTTATACCAGACAATTGCATTTTTGCAACCATGAATTTAATTTTATGCTAAAGCGCTGGAAACAGCACTGTTTCAGGTATGGGCGCAAAAATGCAATCATATGATGGAGTTTTTATGCTTCTGATTTATTGTTTGACAAAAATTCTAAAATGCATTTAGAAAAATTTCTAAATATCAGAATATTGCCAAATATCCTGGTTTGTGGTTTTTCATTAAGCGATTGTTATTAAAGATTAATTGTGCTATACCCTTGCAT
>CAYUOB010000067.1:12529-17381 GCA_964446145.1 uncultured Desulfobacula sp. | reverse complement strand
AAAATGTGGTTGGAATACCATTGAGCGCTGCCTGGCATATTTTGTCTGTAAATGCATGTCTGACACTGAAATAGGTTAAAAGGTCATCCCTTGTGTTTGCAAGCTTAATATTTTCAATTGTCGGTTCAGGCGTGACAGCATATGCAGATGGATAAGGCACAAAAGATAAAGCAAGGCTTATTGATATCAGCAATGCAATGAAGCGTTTGTGAAAAAAGGCTTTTATCATCTTTATCCTGCCTTGTTTAAATTTTTGCCGGCCCTGTTTCCCAGGCATCCTTGTTTTCCAGAAATTTTTTAATGAATAAATGGTTCAGGGTGTGTCCTGATTTATGTGTAAATATATGCCCCTGCACTGCCATGCCAAGCAGGGAAAAATCCCCCAGGCTGTCAAGAAGTTTATGCCGGACAAATTCATCGGGGTATCTTAGCCCTTCTTTGTTTAAAATTCTATCTTGATCAATAATGATGGCATTGTCAAGGCTTCCTCCCTTTCCCAGGCTGAATTTTTTCAAAAGTTCAAGATCCTTGATGAACCCGAATGTTCTGGCATGGCTTATGGAAGTTTCAAAATCATCCTTCATGCTGTCAAAACTCACCTGCTGGGTGCCTATGAGGGGATGGTCAAATTCAATTCTGCATGTGAGCCTGAAACACTGACATGGATGGACAGTCACAGATTTGTCATCAAGGGTGACTTTTATTTTTTTTTTTACAATAAAAAAATGTTTGGGGGCGCTGAGTTCAATGATTCCGGCATTTTTGATAAGTTCTGTGAAAACCTTTGCACTGCCGTCCATGATGGGTATTTCATAATCATCTATTTCCACAAGCGCATTATCAATTCCAAGGCCTGCAAAGCTTGCCATCAGATGCTCAACCGTTGATACGATTGCTCCGTTGGTGCCGAGTACCGTGGCAAGGCTTGTGTCAACTACCTGGCTGAAAATTCCCTGTATGTCCTGAGTGCCGGGCAGGTCTGTGCGCCTGAATCTGATCCCGTGGTTTTCAGGGGCGGGCTTCAAGGTAAGTGTGGTTGTCTTTCCTGAATGCACTCCTGTTCCACTGGCAACTACAGGGCGAGCAAGTGTTTTCTGTAAAAAATATTCACTCATGCCGAAAAATTATTGTTGTTTTAATCATCAAATTAAAAAAATCACCTGTTATATAGCTGATTTTAATATCCAAAGCAAAACAAATGAAAAAAACTTTGGTTCATTGCAGGTTTTTTTGATAATATTTTAAACCGGCCTGAATCATGCTATGTCATATAATTCAGATACCCTGGAATAATTTTTAAGAGGAAATCCTGAAAATTGCTTGCAAGTGTGGATTCATGTTCAGTTATCGGAATACAGGGATATATAATCCATGTGGAGGTGGATATTTCCCGCGGGTTGCCTGCGTTCAGTATTGTGGGCCTGCCTGAAATTTCAGTGCGGGAAAGCAGGGACAGGGTAAAAACGGCAATCAGAAATTCAGGCTATACATTTCCCATGGACCGCCTTGTGGTTAATCTGGCTCCTGCTGATGTGAAAAAAGATGGAACAGGCCTTGATCTTCCGGTTGCAGCAGGTATTCTCATTGCCTGTGAAATCATTCCCCAAAAAGCCCTTAAAAGCCATATGATCATGGGAGAATTATCCCTTGACGGAAGAGTCAAGCCTGTAAAGGCGGTACTTTCATGTGTGCGGGCTGCAAAGGAAAAAGGGTATAAAGCCGTGGTGATACCCTGGGAAAACGGGCCTGAGGCAGCCATGGTCAAGGGGATAGATGTCCTGCCTGTCAAAACTCTTTCCCAGATGGTGGATTATTTTTCAGGATTTGGCGATATCCCTGTTATGCATATTGATATGTCAGGCAGGCGTGATTTAGGCGGCAATGTGCATGAAATTGATTTTTCAGAAGTCCAGGGTCAGTTTCAGGCCAGACGGGCTCTGGAGATTGCTGCTGCAGGTTCACACAATATCATAATGACAGGGCCTCCTGGATCAGGCAAGAGCATGATGGCAAAACGCCTTGTTACCATATTGCCTGTGCTTACGCCTGAAGAGGCCATGGAAGTTGCGGAAATTTATTCAGTACTGGGGCTTGTAAAGGGCAGGGACAATTACCCAGGGTTGCGCCCCTTCAGGTCTCCGCACCATACAATTTCAGACGCAGGCCTTGTGGGCGGCGGGCCCCGGCCCGCTCCAGGAGAGATAAGCATGGCTCATAATGGTGTGCTTTTTCTGGATGAACTGCCTGAATTTAGGAGAAATGTTCTGGAAGTGCTTCGCCAGCCCCTTGAAGACGGCAGGGTATCCATTGCAAGGGCGGGCATGAATGCTGTCTATCCTGCCCGGTTCATGCTTGTTGCTGCCATGAATCCATGCCCGTGCGGATATTTGTCTGACCCTGTGACAGAATGCACCTGCACTCCTGTGCAGATCAGAAAATACCGTTCAAAAATTTCAGGCCCTCTCCTGGACAGGATTGATATCCAGATTGAAGTGCCCAGGATAGCATACAGGGAACTGCGGGCGGCAAACCGGCCAGAATCATCTGCTGAAATCAGGAAAAGGGTTGAAAAGGCACGCAGCATTCAGGTGAAAAGGTTTATGGAAACCTCTGTCTTTTCCAATGCCGGAATGAATACCCGGCATATGAAACAATTTTGTTTTCTTGACGCGGAATGTGAAAAAATGATTGAAAAAGCCGTGGATGTGCTGGGGTTTTCATCAAGGGCATGCCATTCAGTCATAAGGGTTGCAAGAACAATTGCAGACCTTGAAAATGAGCCTGAAATCCTGCGTCATCATCTTGCAGAGGCCATAAGCCTGAGAAGTTTTGACAGGGATTATTCCCGCACAATATGACATACATTGCAGAATGTGACAGAAAGGTAAGACTATTTATGATTAAAAAAGATATTTTTGACAAAGATATCGGAAAAATGTTCAGAGCCTCCGCAAAGGACAGACTTTACAGATTTATCATGGCTGATAATAAGATAAGGGGGGCCATTGTGCATGCCACGCGCATGGTAAATGAGATGAGGGCCAATCATGAGCTTGGCCCCCTTGAGACTCTGGTGCTTGGCCAGTCCTATGTTGCGGGAGCGCTTCTGGGCTCAGGGCTGAAGGGTGAAAAAGACAGGTTGTGCATAAGTGTGGAATGTTCAGGCCCTGTCAGGGGCCTGGATGTTGAGGTGAACGGGTGCGGAGAGATAAGGGGCTGTCTTAAAGCCGGCAGGATCGCATTGTCTTCCCCGGAAAAGGTAAGATCTTTGTCCGCTCTTTATGGTGCGGGTTTTCTTACCATAACAAAATACCTGGAAGACAGTGCTGCGCCTTATTCAGGCAGGGTGGTCCTGGAATACGGCAGCCTTGCAGAAGATCTTGCCTGTTATTTTTTGAAATCAGAGCAGATTCCTACGGGAATAAGGCTTAACATATTTTTTGATGAAAATAATATTGTAAGGGGTGCAGGGGGGATACTGGTGCAGGCCCTTCCTGGAGCAGATCCTGACATGGTGGCAAAAGCTGAAAAAATGCTTGCGGACATGAAGCCGCCCGGAGAGTTATTTGCAGACGGGCACAGGCCTGACAGGGTGGTGGCTGAAGCATTTTCAGGTTTGGAACCCCAGATATTGTCCGATACCAGGGTGGAATTTTTCTGCCGTTGTTCAAAGGACGGGATGGGGCTGCATTTAAGGGCTCTGCCTGCAAAAGACAGGGAGGAACTTGTGAAAAACGGCCCGTTTCCCCTTGAAATCAGGTGCCATAATTGTAGTTCCGTATATTGCTTTACAAGACAGGAACTTGAGCTGCTGTTCACGTGAATATGCGGTTCTTTACCTTCTGCATGATAACATGTGAATAAAAGTAAGAGTTTTGCTTGCAAAATCCCACAGTTTTATTATAAGTATCCATAATATAATATTACAGTCATATAACGGCTATAAAAAAGCTAAGCGCATGCCGTCAGCTTTGGCATGTATGATTTTAAATTTAATGAACAGATGAAAGGACATTTTGAATGTGTAACCATTGCAGTGAACACAATCATGATCATCATCATGATTACCCTGAAATTGTACAGCTCATGCCTGTCCACAGGGAACTTTATGCTGTTTACCAGGCTGAAAAACCCCATGAATTTGCCGTTAAAACCGGAAAGGCAGGCATAAGCCTTGTACCTGTATTGTTCATGGCCCTGATCAGGCATGGTGAAAAGAGCATGGTGGAAGGTTTTTTTGCATCAACATCAATAAACTCATGCGAAGATGCAGAAGAATTCAAAGGATATGCCGCTTCCCTTGAGGATGCGGAAAAATTGTATTCATAATGTTTGTGATTACCCTCAAATTCAAGGAGAACAAATGCATAAATTATTGAATAACAGCCCTGGCGAGAAAATAATGCTCCTGGGAAATGAAGCCATTGCAAGAGGGGCCGTGGAGGCTGGAATCGGATTTGCCACTACCTATCCTGGCACCCCTTCTTCTGAAATATCCCTTAACCTTTTTCAGATGTCACAGGAAACCGATTTTTATTTTGAATACAGCACCAATGAAAAAGTAGCTCTGGAAGTGGCTGCGGCTGCGGCAAATTCAGGCATAAGAACATTTTGCATGATGAAACATGTGGGACTGAATGTTGCGGCTGACCCCCTGATGACCCTTGCATATGTGGGTGTGACTGCAGGGATGGTCATTCTTACTGCTGATGATCCATCCATGTTTTCAAGCCAGAATGAGCAGGATAACAGATATTATGCCAAATTCGGCAACCTTCCCATGCTTGAGCCTTCAACCGTGTCTGAGGCCAAGGAAATGATAAAATATGCATTTGAGCTTTCCGAGGAACTC
>CAYUOB010000067.1:0-12519 GCA_964446145.1 uncultured Desulfobacula sp. | reverse complement strand
GCAATGGACTCTGCCTTGTCCATTTTTTCAAGAACCTTTGGCGAGATAAAACCTTCCAAAACCCGTGGCAGGTTTGAGCGGGAACCATCAAGATGTGTTACTGTTCCTGCCGTGTCAAGGCAGCTTCATGCAAAGGTTCTTGAAAAAATGGACAAGGCAGAGTCCATTGCAGAAAAATCAGAATTAAATTTTGTCACTGGGTCGGGAAAATGGGGAATCATTGCCAATGGAGTCAGTTTTCCTTATGCTCTTGATGCAGTGAAGGATCTTGGCATTGAAGATAAAACAAAAATTCTGCGCATAGGTTTTTCAAATCCCATGCCTGAAAAAACAGTCAAGGATTTTTTAAAAGATTGTGACAAGGTGCTTGTTATTGAAGAAGGCCAGCCATTCATGGAGGAAACCGTAAAGGCATTTGCCCAGGAAGAGGGAATCACAATCCCTGTCAGGGGCAAATCTTCTGAGCTTTTTTCCCTTCTTTATGAATATGACCCTGCAATGGTCAGAGAAAAAACAGCTTTGTATTTTGGTGTGGATTATACACCAGTGGAAAAACTGGATACCTCTGATGTCCCTGAAATTCCCATGAGACCGCCCAATCTCTGTTCAGGATGTTCCCACAGGGCAACCTTCTATGAAATCAAGCAGGCTGCAAAGGATATGGATATTATCTGTCCCAATGATATCGGCTGCTACACTCTGGGGTTTCTGCCTCCCCTCAGCATGGGCGATTTTGTGATCTGCATGGGTTCTTCTGTAAGCACCTCATGTGGATTCGGCAGGGCAACCGACCAGAAAGTTGTCTCCTTTGTGGGGGATTCCACTTTTTTCCATTCAGGTATCACAGGGCTTGTCAATGCTGTGTTCAATAAGCATAATTTCACCCTGGTTATCCTTGAAAACGGCATCACAGCCATGACAGGGCATCAGCCTCATCCTGCCACTGATATGGAAAGATTCGGCCTTGACGGTTACGGCAGGGTGAATATTGAAAAACTGGTAAGGGCAATAGGTGTGGAGCATGTTGCTGTTATCAAACCCTTCAAGGTTAAAAAGAGCATTGAAATTATCAGAGAAGCCCTTGAATATAAAGGGGTTTCAGTGATTTTATCCCAGGAACCCTGCGCTTTGTACGCAAAAAGTATGAAAATGCTTAAACCGCGTGCATTCAAGGTTTCTGACAGGTGCAAGAACCACAGGGACTGTATTAACTCAATTGCCTGTCCTTCCTTCTATATTGAGGATGACACAGTTAAAATAGATGCAAATACCTGTGTGGGATGTGCGGTGTGTGCCCAGATATGTCCTGAAAATGCTATTATACCTTTGAAAAAATAATCTTAAAACATGAAGGGGATGATATAAGAATGGAAACAACCAGACTGATCATGGTAGCGGTGGGCGGCCAGGGAAATCTTCTGGCGTCCAAGGTTTTGGGAGAGGCTGCATTGATATCTGATGTGCCTGTCAGGATGAGTGAAATACACGGAATGGCGCAGCGCGGAGGAGTGGTGGAATCAGCCATTGTGTTTGGAGATGCGCAAAGCTCCATTATTTCGGACGGAGAAGCAGATATCCTTCTGGGGTTTGAACCTGCTGAAACCCTGAGGGCGCTCAACAGATGCAGTAAAAATACCAGAGTTATAACAAATACTGCAACGCTTCCTCCTTTTACCGTGTCCATAGGCCAGGGAATTTATCCTGATGTGGAGAATATAAAGGCTGTTATTGGAAAAAAGTGCGCAGAGCTTGTTGCCATTGACGCAATGGAGCTTGCAATAAAGGCGGGAAGCCCCATGAGCGTGAATATAGTGCTTCTGGGGGCTCTGACCCGCACCGGCAGCCTTGGTTTTTCAAAAGAGAATATGATTGAGGCAATCAAAAGGCGGACTAAAAAAGCCTTTCTGGATATGAACCTCAAAGCCTTTGAATTTGGATTTGGGGCCTGCTGAAATAAAAATGAATGAACCTGTAAAAAAAATACTTGTGATAAACGGCCCCAATCTTGATATGCTGGGCAAAAGGGAACCTGATATCTACGGTTCCCTTAGCCTTGACATGATCAATCGTGACCTTGAACGCAGGGCAGCACAGATGGGCCTGGAACTTGAGTGCTTTCAGTCCAATCATGAAGGTGCTATCCTGGATAAGATACACGAAGCCTTTAATCAGGGCAGTGTTGCTGGCGTGATCATCAATCCGGCAGCTTTTACCCATACAAGTGTTGCCCTTAGGGATGCCCTTGTAATGCTGCCCTGCCCCAAAGTCGAAGTTCATCTGTCAAATATCCACAAGCGCGAGCCTTTTCGCCACAAATCCCTGCTTGCCGATATTGTGACGGGCCAGATTACAGGATTTGGTGCCAGGGGATATCAGATGGCCCTGGATGCCATTGCAGATATGATAAATGAATCCTGATTTTCTTATTTTAAGTGCGACCCTGCCTGAGGTTTCATATTTTCTGGATATGTATCCTCCTGAAAGAAAGCAGGTTACAAGAACAGGGTGTACACTTTTTTCAGGGACAGCTGAAACAACAGGATTTGACCTTCTTGTTACAGGGCCGGGCGTGTTTAATACTGCCCATGCCCTGAGTGCATATCTTGAGCATTATGAACCCAGGCTCATAATTGATACAGGTGTGGCAGGAGTTTTTGTTCAGGCTGGAGGCAGTATCGGTGATATTGGTTTTGCAGTGCAGGACAGGTACATCCATGCAGGAGTGAGAACTGAGCGCATCTGCAATGGCCCTCTGCCCTTTGACCTTGTGGCGGGAAATTTTGTGACAAGGCAGGGCCTTTATGAATTTGACGGGGTAATGGTTGAAAAATGCCGTAAAATTCTGTGCTCCGACCCTGAAACCGGGAAGAATTCAGTGCTTTTCGGCGGTTTTGTCACGGTATGTGCCATAACTTCCTCATGTGAACAGGCCCAGGAAATCTACAATGCATTTTCTCCTGTGATGGAAGCCATGGAGGGGGCTGCTGCCGCACATGTTGCAATGCTTTACAACATTCCGGTGATCGAGGTAAGGGCAGGATCCAATTTCACGGGGGAGCGCGCAGGAGAAAAATGGGATATCAGACTTGCAGCTGAGCGTGTGGCCCGGGCATGTGCAGCCCTGTGCAGGGAATCTGCCGGATTGATATGATACACTTTGCTGATTCTCATTGTCATCTGCATGATTCAAGAATAATGGGTGATATTGACGGAATCATGGGGCGTGCTGAAAAGGCAGGAGTCAGATTCATGGTCTCATGTTCAACCGTTGAATCGGATTTTATGCTGACAGCCCGGCTTGCAGACCAATATAACAATATTCTGCCGTGTTTTGGTATCCATCCCTGGTTTGTGCATAAACTGTCCCGGAACTGGAAGCAGAACCTGGAGGATTATCTTTTGTCGTATCCTTCGGGGATCGGTGAAACAGGGCTTGATTTTGCAGGTAATACCGGGCCGGACCAGATTCAGATTCAGGTGTTTGAATATCATCTGAATCTTGCCATAAAACTGGAACGCCCCATCTGCGTTCATATACGTAAGGCCTGGGATACTTTTATTCATATCCTTAAAAAAACAGGCAGATTAAAGGTTCCGGGAATTATCCATTCCTATTCAGGCTCTGCTGACATGATTCCTTTGTTTGAAAGATATGGTTTTTATATTTCCTTTTCAGGCTCTGTGACAAGGCCGGGGGCAAAAAAGGTTGTCAATGCCCTTGAAAGAGTTTCCTGTGATCGTTTTGTGCTTGAAACAGACAGCCCTGATATTTATCCTTCTCTGCCGGACGGCAGGAGCTGCGGGGCTTTAAATGAACCCTCAAACCTGCCTTTAATTGCCGGGTTGGCAGCTCGCAGAATACAGGTCCCGTTAACGGAATTTGCAGAAAATGCATATAAAAACACCCTTGATGTGTTTCAGGGGATTTTAAAGGATACAAATACAGAACGATGAATCAGTTTGCAAGAACCCAGCAGCTTTTGGGTAAAACTGCCATGGAAAAAATCAGGCAGGCAAGGGTCGCTGTTTTCGGGCTTGGGGCTGTGGGCTCATTTGCCGCTGAAGCCCTTGCAAGGACTGGGGTGGGGAATATGCACCTCATTGATTTTGATCGTGTTGATGAAACCAATATCAATCGTCAGATATATGCTCTTCATTCAACCGTGGGCAGAGAAAAGGCTGTGCTGGCACATCAGAGGATCCAGGATATAAATCCTTTGTGCAAAATTAAAGTTGATTCTTCCTTTGTCAATGCCGGAAGCCTTGGAACCCTTCTGGATTCTGAAACAGATGTGGTGGTGGATGCTATAGACGGCCTGAATTCAAAGGTGAATCTTATTGCAGCTGCCATGGAAATGCAGATTCATGTTGTTTCCAGCATGGGAGCTGGCGGCAGAACAGATATTTCCATGATCAGGACAGGGGACATAAGTGAAACCTGTGTATGTCCCCTGGCCAGAGTTGTGCGCAGGCGCCTTCACAGACGCGGGATATACAATGGCATTACAGCCGTGTTCTCCATTGAAAAACCTTTGAACAAAACACAATTTGATCCCCGGGATTTTTCAGAAGCCATGCCGGATCATGGAAGGCCGCGCCCTCCCATCGGAACTGTACCCTGGGTGCCGGGGGTTTTCGGGCTTACCCTTGCAGAGCAGACGATAAAAATTATTCTTGGGCTTTGCTGACTTCCTCGTCCCTTAAAACCCTTCTTAAAACTTTGCCTATGTTGGATACGGGAATTTCATCCCTGAATTCAATGAATTTGGGGCGTTTGTATCCGGCCATGTTTTTTTTGCAGAATTCCATGATTTCTTCTTTTGTGGCTGTCTGCCCCTGTTTTATCTTGATGAATGCCTTGACCTTTTCTCCGCTTTTCGGATCAGGGACTCCCACCACGGCAGCCAGTTCAATCTTGGGATTGGTGTATAGAATATCTTCCACATCCCTTGGATAGACATTGAATCCTCCGACTATGATCATGTCCTTTTTTCTGTCTGTTATGGTGATATATCCGTCTTTGTCAATATTGCCTATATCTCCTGTGAGGAAATAACGTTTGCCGTTCAGCATTACAAAGACTTCTTCATTTGCATCAGACCTGTTCCAATAGCCTTTCATGACCTGGGGCCCGCAAACGGCAACTTCCCCGTCTTCACCTCGGGGCATTTCCTTTGAAGGGTCTTCAAGATTCAGGATTTTGACATCTGTTTCAGGCAGAGGGAACCCAATGGTGCCTATTTTTCTTGTTTCTTTGAATGTCGGGTTTACACTCACAACAGGTGCTGTTTCAGTAAGGCCGTAGCCCTCAAAGATAATGGCTCCTGTTTTGTCCTCAAACTGCCTGCATACTTCAGGCGGCAGGGGAGCACCTCCTGAAAAACAGCCCATCAGAGATGAAAGATCATATCTGTCTATAAGGGAATGGTTGGTAAATGCCACAAATATGGTTGGAACTGCAGGCATGAAGGTGGGCCTGTATTTCTGCACAGCCTTTAACACCTCTGTAAAAGGCGGATTTCCCGCCCTTGGGTCGGGGATGCATACAAGTCTTGCGGCAAGTTTTGTGGAAGTCAGCAGGGCCACAGTGATGCCGAAGCTGTGATACCAGGGCAGAACTCCCAGAAATGAATGAAAACCCCCTATTCGCATCGGTTCAGGTTCCCGGCCTTCTTCATGTACAAAACGCGCATATTCTATAATGGCAGTAACATCATAGGTAAAATTGGTATGGGTCAGTTCCGCACCCTTTGGAAGTCCTGTGGTTCCTCCTGTATAAAGCATGACAGCAGTATCCTTTTCAGGGTCAATGGACACGGCAGGAGGTTCTGGTCTGGTCTTTGCAATTATATCGTCAAACATGAGGTGGTCAGGGCTGATTTTATCTGCCTTTGGTATTTTTCCCAGAAGCCCGCCCAGAAAAGCTTTGAATTTTGGCAGGTAAGATTTGATGTTGCAGACAATGACACTTTGTACTCCTGTATTTTCAATGGCTTTGACCGTGTTGGGATAAAATACCGGATGATCCATGCAGAACACCATTTTTGCCTGGGAATCCTTTAATTGGTGATTGAGCTCAGGCGGTGTATATACTGGGTTGCAGTTGACGGCAACAGCTCCTGCCTTGAGAATTCCGAAAAGTATTTCAGGAAAATGCGGAAGATTGGGGAGAAATATGGCGACCTTATCTCCCTTTTTTATTCCGTTGGCAGCAAGAAAAGCGGCTATTCTGTCTGCTGTATCCTTTACCTCGGAATAGGTTTTTGATGCTCCGTTGAACTGGGTGAATATGTTATCAGGGTAATCCCTGGCAGAATCATCAAGAAATTTAAACACAGGGCATTTGTAGTCTTTGCACGTATCTGCCACGCCTTCCGGCCAAAAAGGGGTCTTCCATGTCTGGTCAGTCATAGTTTTGTCTCCTTGTTTTTTTCAATTTGGTCTGCCAGGTACGTTTAATCTTTTTAAACTTATACATAAGTGCTGTCATGATTGAAATGGTTTTTTTCTAAATTATGAAACCATAAAAATTTTTCATGTTGATATTGGCATGACTCAATGGTAAATGATGATACAAACCATGTGGAATAAAGGAGATATCCTGGAATGGCAAAGAAATATTATTGTTTTTTACTGGTGGCTTTATGGGCGGTTTTATCTGTCTGCACTGCATATGCCGAAGATATTTATGTGACAGGGATCACCAAGATCACAATGCGTACAGGCCCTGGTGTTGATCATAAGATTGTTGCCATGCTCAGGTCAGGGACAAAGCTTGAAATCGTGGAATACCGGAAAGACTGGACACAGGTCAGAACCCTGGGCGGAAAAACCGGATGGGTATTATCCCGTTTTTTAACCCCGAAAGTGCCTGACGCACTTGTTGTTGAAAAGCTGAAAAAAGAGAACCAGAATCTTGTCAGAAGGCTTAAGGCCCTTGAAGATGCCAACAAGGATCTGACTTTGAAAAATGCATCTCTTGTTCAGATAGAGGAGAAATACAACAGCCTTAAAAAGGAATCAGCTGATTTTTTAAAGCTTGATGCAGAGTATAAAAAAATGCTTGCACTCAATAATGATCAAAAAGCCAGGATCAGGGCATTGGAAAATGACCTGAACAATGAGCCCAAGCTGTGGTTTCTCATTGGCCCGGGTGTATTCATAGTCGGTGTGTTTTTTGGTTTAAGTTCCCGCAGAAAAAAAAGAAGCAGCCTGTTATGATAAAAAGAACGGATTTTTTGGTTATAGGAAGCGGTATTGCAGGACTGAGTTACGCTCTTAAAGTTTCCAGGTTCGGAAAAGTCACAATAATCACAAAGAAAAAAGTTCAGAAAACCAATACTGCCCTTGCCCAGGGCGGAGTTGCAGCCGTGTTCGGCAAGACAGATTCTTTTGATCTTCATATACAGGATACATTGAAATCAGGAGATGGGCTTTGCAATGAAGAAGTTGTGAAAATGGTGGTTGAAAACGGGCCAGAAAGAATAAGAGAGCTTGTAAAGCAGGGTGCAAAATTCAATAAAAAGGGCAAGGGTGATTATGATTTTTCTCTCAGCCGGGAAGGAGGCCATTCTGAAAAAAGAATTGTCTATGCCCATGACCTGACAGGCAGGGAAATAGAAAATACCCTGGTAAAAAACATTGAGAAAAATGCTAACATAACAATTCTGGAAGACCATATTGCCGTTAATCTGATAACATTCACAAGCAGCGTCAGAAGCGGAGTCAGGGTAACCCATCGTGAGGATGTATGCTGCGGCGCCTATGTCCTGAACAATAAAACAGGCATGATAGAAACTTTTTACGCAGGTATCACTCTTCTTGCAACAGGAGGGGCAAGCAAGGTATATCTTTACACTTCAAATCCTGATATTGCCACGGGAGACGGCATTGCCATGGCATACAGGGCAGGAGCTTCAGTTGCAAATCTTGAATTTGTCCAGTTTCACCCCACCTGTCTTTATCATCCTGAAGCAAAGAATTTTCTGATCTCAGAGGCTGTAAGGGGGGAGGGGGCTGTTCTCACTGATAATCTGGGAACAAGGTTCATGCAAAGATATTCCCCTGACAGGGAACTTGCCTGCCGGGATGTTGTTGCAAGGGCCATTGACACTGAACTGAAAAGAACAGGAGCAGACTGTGTGTTTCTGGACATCACCCATAAATCCTCTGAATTTATCAGAAAAAGGTTCCCAAATATTTATGCAAGGTGCCTTGAATATGGAATTGACATGACAGTCAAGCCCGTTCCGGTTGTGCCTGCTGCCCATTATATGTGCGGCGGAGTGGCAACTGATATGGATGGAAAAACAGATGTCAAACGATTGTATGCGGTGGGTGAAACCGCATGCACCGGCCTTCACGGTGCAAACAGGCTGGCATCAAATTCTCTTCTTGAGGCTCTTGTATATGCCCATGCTGCATTCAGGGCTTCTGTGGAGGAATTTGAGTGCATCAGGCCGGATATGGACAATGAAATATCATGTCTTGATCCCTGGGATGAAACAGGAACCACAGACAGTGATGAAGCCATTGTTGTATCCCATAACTGGGATGAAATAAGACGGCTCATGTGGAATTATGTGGGCATTGTCAGATCGGACAAACGCCTTGAACGGGCCCTGAGAAGGATTGTTAACATCAGGGAGGAAATCAATGAATATTACTGGGATTTCAAGGTGACTTCAGATCTGATTGAGCTGCGCAACCTTGCCATGGTGGCAGAGCTTATCATAAGATCTGCTCTTGCAAGAAAGGAAAGCCGCGGCCTGCATTATAATATCGGATATCCTGAGAAGGATGATGAAAACTGGCTTAAACCCACCATTATGAAAAAGGAATTTTAGAAATAACGGATATCAGGGCTTTGTTCCCACAAAGATGGTTACAATTCCAAAGGTCATCTGCCTGAACCTTATGTGTTTAAACCCTGCTTCTTCCATGATATGTGAAAATGTTACAGGGTCGGGAAATTTCAGCACAGATTCAGGAAGATATGAATATGCTGAATTGTCCTTTGAAAAAAAAGAACCTATGGCGGGCAGTATTCTTTTAAAATAAAGAAGATAAATGGAACGCAGTATTTTTTTGTCAGGCGTGGTAAGTTCCAGCACTGCAAGGCGTCCTCCGGGTTTCAATACATTTAGAAACTCTTTGAGAGCTTTGTTCCTGTTCATTATGTTTCTTATTCCAAAGGCAATGAAAACAGCATCAAATATACCCGGTTTTACCGGCAGGGCAAGGGCATCTGCGTTTAAAAGGCTGATACTTGTATTGTTTTTTTGTGCAAGTTTTTTTCTGCCCAGTTTCAGCATGCCACGGGAAAAATCCACACCGATTATCCTGCACCTGCCTTTAAGTGCCGCACTTGCTTCAAGGGCAATATCACAGGTGCCGCATGCAATATCCATAATCAGGCTGTCTTTTTTAAGTTTTGCAGCCTTTATAGTATTTGTGCGCCATATAATGTCCTGGCCTGTGCTTAAAAGACGGTTTAAAAAATCATATTTCGGAGCGATCCGGTCAAACATGTCTTTGACAAAATCAAGTTCTTTATTCATCGTTGACAACCTGAATTTCTGAATTATTTTAAGTTACTTGCCAAGGCAGGTTGGGAAAGTACCATAATGAGCAGAAGAATACAATAGAACTGTTGGGGCCCATATGACGGAAAAAAGAGATTATTATGAAATTCTTGGTGTTGCCAGGGATGTTTCAGGTCTGGAGCTGAAAAAGGCCTATAGAAAACTTGCAATCAAATATCACCCTGATAAGAATCCGGGTAATAAGGAGGCAGAGGAAAAATTCAAGGAAGCTTCTGAAGCCTATGAAGTCTTGAGTGATGAAAACAAGCGTCAGATATATGACCAGTTTGGGCACAGAGGCCTTGAAGGGGCAGGGCACTCAGGCCCCAGTGGTTTTGAGGATATTTTTTCAAGTTTCGGTGATATTTTTGAGGATTTTTTCGGGTTTGGCTCAGGTGGCAGCCGCAGGAGGTCGCAGCGCGGTTCTGACCTGAGATATAATATGACAATTGAATTCATGGAAGCTGCCTTTGGAACTGAAAAAACAATTTCCATTCCCAAGCTTGAAACATGCGATGAATGCGGCGGATCAGGGTGTGAGCCCGGAACAGGCCCTGAAACCTGCGCGCATTGTCATGGTACGGGTCAGTTTATCCAGAGCCAGGGTTTTTTCAAGGTAAAAACAACATGCCCTTACTGCAAGGGACGCGGTACACATATTCCGAATCCATGCAGAAAATGCAGAGGGGCAGGAAGGGTCGAAATCACGCGCAAGGTTCAGGTGAAAATTCCGGCAGGCGTGGATACAGGCTCAAAGCTGAGGCTTTCAGGAGAAGGCGAAGCATCTCCGACTCCTGGCGGATCTGCCGGAGACCTTTATGTTGTTATCAGTGTAAAGCCCCATAAATTTTTTCAGCGTGATAATACAGATGTGATTTGTGCAATTGATATTTCATTTGTTCAGGCTGCCCTTGGGGACGAAATCATTGTTCCCACTCTTGTGGGAGAGGAGAAACTGAAAATTCCAAAGGGAACCCAGTACGGGGATGTGTTCAGGCTCAAGGGTGAGGGTATTGCATCACTGAGAACAGGCCGCAGAGGAGACCAGATTATTAAGGTTCTTATCAAGACCCCCACAAGGCTCAGCCAGAAACAGGTTGAATTGTTGAAACAGTTTGATAAACTTGATTCAAACAAGATTTCAAACAGATTGAAAAATCTTTTTAAAAATTTTTAGTTTCCAGGATATTCCAAGGATACGCCAATGTTCGAACTCAAGGTGAAGACCCGTTTTGCAGGCGCCCACCAACTTACCATGGTGGGGCAGAAATGTGAAAATCTGCATGGACATAACTGGCATGTGGAAGTCTGTGTGGCAGGCAACAAACTGAACCCGGCAGGAGTGCTGGTGGATTTCGGTGATGTCAAGAAAGCTGTCAGGCAGGTGGTTGAAGGCGACCTTGATCACAGATTTTTAAACGAACTTGAAATATTTGACAATATGCAGCCTACTTCGGAGCGCATAGCCGTTTATATTGCCCGCAGGGTTCAGTCTCTGCTGGAGGAACAGGGGCTTGACAGCAATATACGGGTTTCAAAGGTTATGGCATGGGAATCAGATGATGCCTGCGCCACATATTTTCCTGATGAGCCTTGAGCCTGGCCTATTTTTTGCTGGAAAGTTCGATTATGCGCCTGGCAGGTATAAGCCCTGTTGCTGCGGCAGAGACAATATTGCCTGCCACTCCGGGTCCGTCGCCTGCCACATACATGCCTTTGATTGATGTTTCAAGATAATTGTTTGTTTCCACCTGTGTTGCAAAAAATTTGATTTCAGGAGCATAGAGCAGGGTTTCATCGTTTGACACTCCTGGTACAACCAGATTCAGACATTCAAGCCCTTCAATCAGATTTGTCAGGATTCTTTCAGGCAGCGCCATGGCAATATCTCCGCAGACAACATTGGTCATGGTGGGCTCAATATAGCCTTTGCGGATTCTGTGCCATGTTGACCTGCGTCCCCTTTTTAAGTCGCCGAAGCGCTGAAGAATTGGTTTCCCGCCTCCTATGATTGTGGCAAGTTTTCCAATGGATTCTCCATATGCCTGGTTGTCAGTTACAGGCTCTGTCAGAACAACCTTGGAAAGAAAGGCAAAATTTGTATTGGAGGATTTTCTGTCTGAATATGCATGGCCGTTGACGCACACAAAATCCTTGTAGTTTTCAAGGGATATGAATCCGCCCTGGTTTGTGCAGAATGTTCTTGTCTGATCATCATAGGTGGGCGTTTGTATGAAAAATGTCGGGTCATAGATGATATTACACAGGTCATCCATTATATCATTGTGAACCTCAACCCTGACTCCGACCTCAATTCCCCTCTGGGACAGTTTGATACCATGCCTGTGCACCATTGAGGCCATCCAGTTTGCCCCTATTCTTCCCGGGGCCAGAATGATATTTTTTGTTTTGTATCTGTCTTTGTCTGTGATAACTCCTGTGGCCTTTCCATTATGTTCCATTATGTCGGTGACTTCTTCCTGTGTTCTGATTTCAAGGCCCTTTGATTTAACATAATCCGCCATCTGTGATATATATCCCGGCAGGTTGTCTGATCCGAGGTGCTTTTGCCTTATGAGAAGAAGGTCAATTCCGAATTTTTTTGCTTCTTTTCTTATTTGTCTTGCCTTGTCCATGTCAGTGGGAAATACAGGCCCATCCATCCTGAATTCAGTGAATATTTTTTCTGTTTCATCTATCAGTGCCATGGCAGATTCCATGGACATGAACTGGGTAAGATCGGTTTTTCCCAGGCGCGGGATAAAATTGAGCTTGCCGTCTGAATAGAGGCCTGCCCCGCCTATTCCTGCAAGTATATTGCATGGGCTGCACTGTGTACATTTCTGAAGGTTGTGGTTGGGACATTTTCTTTTTAAAGGGGATTTGCCCTTTTCTATGAGCAGGACATCAAGATCTGAAAATTCCTTTAAATAAT
>CAYUOB010000066.1:0-17691 GCA_964446145.1 uncultured Desulfobacula sp. | reverse complement strand
AATTTTTCACAAGGATCATCATAGGAAACCCTTTGCGTAAACCATAAAAAATCAGCAGGAGGTGATTTCGGGTGGCCGGCAAGATTCAGTGGTTCAAGATATTGTGACAGTCCTGAAGGATTTACACTTATTTCCTGAAGGGCTATGTTTATCTGCCTGATGTTTTTGTCCATTGCATGAACCCTGTCAATTACGCCAAGGCCGTATTCTGTGTGCCCGCCTCCGATAATAATTACAACCGGGCCTTTGGTGTATCTGGATAGTTTTGTGATGGACAGGGCCATTTTATCATTTCTTGCCACCCATGTATCATAAAGCCTTGCCTGCATTCTGCCAAGATCCATTCCGCAGTGGGCAGACCTGAAAATGGAAATCATGTATTTTTTGTACACAGGATCTGAAAAGCCTGTTGAATAGATCATCTGTTTTTCAATGGGAGTTATGCCGTCAATGCCTTTGCGCGTTATCCTGCGTTTCAGTGTTTCAGACAGATCAAGGCCTGCTGCACTGAGCTGTTCTTTTCGTGCAAGCCTGAGAAGGCTGTAATAATATTGCCACATTGTATCGCTTTGGGTGTCCCATTGAAGTTTTTTGCGAAGATCGGCTTCAATGATTTTCATGATTTTTTCAGAATGCCCTGCTTTGCCTGAGTCAATGAAATTAAGTATATCAGGGGTATTGTCCATGGCAAAGAACTCAAAACCGATGCAGGGCTTCAGGCCTTCTGCCACAAGTTTTTCAATGATACGGTGCTGGATATGGTGCTGATCAGGATTATCATGTTTTTCTGACAGATATATCACATCATGGGATCTGATTTTTTGTATCAGAGAATCAAAGTCAATCCGTTTTCCTGTGCGGGCATCAAAGATTTTTCCTATAAGGGTATCCTGGCGTTTTGCAGGTTTTTGGGGAGAGATGGCAGCGCAGGACTGCAGCAGCAGCAGGCTGGCAGGTATCAGGACAGCAGAAATGATCCGGTTCATATCCGGGCCTCCATGATTTTAATAAGAAAGATGTATTCTGTTCAGGGGTTTAAGTATATCCTGTTTCACAGGTTAATCAAGAATTTCGCTTTTTAAAATACAATACAAGGCTTTTTCCAAGCACAGGGTTGAGCAGGCGGTCGATAAAAACTGTGAGCCGCGGCTTTTTCATCATGTCCCATACAAGCAGCCTGTGGTAAAGATTGACGGGCAGACAATCTGTTCTTGAGGGTCCTGTAAAGCATTTGAGCCACCAGAAAGGAGAATGGATGCTGTGGGCATGGTGTGAGGCAAAAAGGGAAAAATCATGGGATTCAATGGATTTGACCAGATTTTTTTTTCTGTATATTCTTACATGGCCCATGTTGGCATTGAAATATTCGTCAGACAGAACCCAGCATATTTTTTCAGGCCAGAAGCGCGGCACGCTGACTGCAAGTGTTCCGCCGGGTTTCACTATTCTGGCAAGCTCTGAGATTGCCTCTGCATCATTTGTTATATGTTCAAGCACTTCAGAACATATAACACAGTCAAAGCTTTTGGTGCCAAAGGGCAGGGAAGTGATATCAGTGCAGACAAGGTCAATGCTTGCACATGAAATATCATTCAGGGCACGGTGAAATTCAAGTTTTTTTCTGGTCTGCACAAGTGGTAAGAAACCGAAATCAGCTCCTGCACACACAAGCCCGTCTGTCTGACATGCCCTGATGGTATGCCTTCCTTCTCCGCAGCCGATATCAAGGATTTTATCTCCTTTTTTCAGGCCAAGTTTTCTGAAATCAATGGTAAGCATCAATGACCTCACGGTAGACTTTTACTGTTCTGCGGGCTGTCTGCTCCCATGTAAATTGTCTTTTTACTCTTTTATATCCTTTTTCCGCCAGCATTTCACGCCGCACAGGATTTTCCAGAAGCTCCAGAATGGCGTTTTCAAGGGCTTTTGAGTCTGCCGGAGGCACAAGCTCTGCTGCATCTCCTGCAACTTCCGGCAATGCACCTCCTGTGGTGCAGATTACAGGTATCCTGCACGCCATTGCTTCTCCGACAGGAAGGCCGAAACCTTCATAAAGGGAAGGGACAACGGCAAGGCACGCTTTTGCATATTCCATGACAAATTGTTTCTGGTCAATGCGGCCTGTGAATCTGAGGTGAGTGCCAAGGTCAAGTTTTTTCACAAGAGATTCAATATACCCTCCTTTTTTGGGAGACCCTATTACAACGAGGTTGACAGGCCTTTTTTTCAGAATGTTCCTGACAGCAAAAAGCAGGTGGCAAAGCCCTTTTAAAGGAGTGTCAGCACTGTTGGTCACAATGATGCGGTCAGGGTCTTTTTTTATGCTGTCAATGGGGTAAAAGCTGTCAAAATCTATACCTATGGGAATGGGCCTGAATTTTGATTCCGGGATATTAAATTCCCTTGCAATGTCCATTTGAGAGGTTTTTGAAACCGTTATGATGGCAGGCAGTTTTCTTGCCACTTTTTTCTGCATGCCAATGAATGAATACCAGCGCAGGGCCTTGAGTTTTTTAAAAAATGATTCTGCGCTTTTTACAGCAAGCCTTCTGTCCACTGTCATGGGGTGGTGAATTGTTGCAGTTACAGGCATTTGGCCTGCAAGGGCCAGAATACCATATGAAAGGCTCTGATTGTCATGAATGATATCATATTTTTTTTTATTGTTTTTTACATGCCTTTTAAGCCGCATTCCGAATGTCATGGGTTCAGGATAGCCCATTGTTGATACATCAAGCCATTCAATCAGATTGATCAGGTCTTTGAGCTCCTCAAGGCAGGGAGTTCTGAAAAGAGCATCAGGGTTGTAAAGGTCCAGTGTCCTGATCATGGTGAGCCCGGGGCCTGATTTTCCTGCATTGTTGAGGATCGGGTAGGGAGGGCCTGCAATCACTTCCACATCATGGCCAAGTCGGGCAAGAGCATGGCTCAGATGCCTGATATAAACTCCCTGCCCCCCGCAATGGGGGTTGCTGCGGTAACTTACAAGTCCTATTTTGAGCCGGGAATTCATGAAAATGGTATGGTGCGCCCGGCTGGAATCGAACCAGCGATCTTCAGCTTCGGAGGCTGACGCCTTATCCCCTGGGCTACGAGCGCGCAAGTCATATTTACTTTATCTTTGGGTTTTGATCAAGTGGTAAATCAAATTTTTCCTTTGCCTCACCCACCACATAAAGTGAGCCTGCAACGCATACTGCATCTTCTTTTTTTGATATTTCAAGAGCATAGTCAACAGCGGATTTTACATTTTCAATAATTGTTACGGGGCAGGAAACAAATTTTTTGACATCCTGTTCCAGTATGGCAGGGTCAATGCTTCTGTCAATGGCCGCCTTTGTCAGAATAATCCTGTCAGCACACGGTGCGAGCAGTTTGAGCATTTTTTCATGGGGCTTGTCATTCAATATGCCCATTACAAGGGTCAGGGTGCGGTCTTTCAGCTCACAGCCAAGGTATTCTGACAGGGCCTTTGCCGCATCAAGGTTGTGTGCCCCGTCAAGTATCACAAGCGGTGATTCCATGACCTGCTCAAGCCGGCCCGGCCATTTTGCAGCAGCCACGGCTTTTTTTACAAGAGCCTCTTCCAGACGGTATTCAGGATTTTTTCTGTGCAGGGAATCAAATATGAGTTCACATGCTGCAAGGGCAAGGCAAAGATTGTGCTTCTGATGATTTCCCCTGAGCGGGTTTTCAATGGCTTCAAATGTATTGAAGATTCCTTTAAATGTGACAGTGGAGCGGCCCCTGTCCTTTCTTGCGGAAAAATCCTTTTTATGAATGTAAAGGTCGCAGCCGTTTTTACGGGCAGCAGATTTTATCACTTCAAGGCCGGATGCCTGGGATACTCCCGTTACAACCGGAGCCCCGGGTTTGATGATCCCGCTTTTTTCCACAGCAAGGGCTTTTATGGTACTGCCAAGGTAATCGGTATGCTCAATGGAAAGGTTGGTGATTATGCTGACCTGGGGGTTTACTATGTTGGTTGCATCAAACCTTCCGCCCATACCGGTTTCTATGACAGCCCAGTCAACATTTTTCCGTGAAAAAAGATAAAATCCCATTGCCGTGGCAATTTCAAAAAAGGTGGCTTTTCTTTTCCCAAGGTCAACAGCATTGACGGCATTGTATGCCTGCACGACCTCATCATCGGAAACAGGGTGTCCGTTGATGGATATCCTTTCATTGAAACTGACAAGATGGGGCGAAGTATAAAGACCGGTTCTGAATCCTGCCTGCCTTAGAACAGATGCAATATAGGTTGCAACAGATCCTTTGCCGTTTGTTCCTGCCACATGGACAATGCGATAGTTTTTCTGAGGGTTGTTGAGAAGGTTCAGGATGCCTGCAATGGTGTCAAGCTCAAGCTTGATGCCGAACCGGCCAAGCCTGTAAATTCTGTCAAGGCATTCATGGTAGGCCTGTGAAGATGAATTGGATTTTTTCATTGTTCTTTAAGCATAAAAAAACCGGTATAAATGTTCTGGATCAGTCATTTATACCGGAAGATGAATTCAAATCAGAATCAGCTGCGTCTTCTGCGCGATCTTGAGGCTGCAATACGCTGTCTTCTCATTGCTTCTCTGGTCTTGCGCCGTCTGTACTGACATGGTTTTTCAAAATATTTTTTTACCTTAAGACGTTTGAAGAGACCATCATTTTGAATTTTTTTCTTTAATATTCTCAGAGCTCTTTCAACATCATTATCAATAACCGTGACCGTAATTTCCTTCAAAAAACATCGCCCCTTTCATAGTGTATTTAAATATCAGGATATTTATAAACGGTTTTTCTAACAGAGATATTGTGTAAAATCAAGAAAAAAATATGGCCTTTCATTCCAGTGCCTCAGAATGAAAGGCCATATTTTATATATTGATCTGACCCGCTAAAGCTTTGAGATCAGTTCATCTGTTACGGATTTGAGATCCTTTTCACCTGCAAGGGTGATGTATTTGATGGAATCGTCCTTTTCTGCCAGATCCCTGAAATAATAGGCAGCAGCCAGTGTTCCGGTTTCTGTGTCATAATAGATGGAATGACGTTTGTCAATTGCAGCTTCATCCTGGTCATCATCGCGTTTGGTCAGCGCGCCGCCGCATACCCGGCATTTGTCTCCGTCGGGTTTTATGGCGTCAATGAAAATATTGTTGGGATGATTGTTGTCATTTTCACACAGGCGCCTTCCCATGATTCTGTTTTTGGCAATCTGCCTGTCTAAAAGCATTTCAATCACATAATTGAGTTTCATTCCTTCTTCTTCAAGGGAGGCATGGAGTTTTTCGGCCTGAACCTTGTTTCTGGGAAATCCGTCCAGAAGCCATCCGCCTTTGCAGTCGTCCTGTTTCAGGCGATCAAGCACCATAGGGATTGTTATTTCATCCGGGACAAGATCACCTCTGTCAATATATTCCTTTGCTTTTTTGCCCAGTTCTGTTCCGCCTTTGATGTTTTCGCGGAAAATTGCGCCTGATTCAATGTGGGCAATATTGTATTTTTTTTTCAGGATTGCACCCTGAGTTCCCTTGCCGCTGCCGTTAGGCCCGAAAAATAAAATGTTCATTCAAAATACTCCTTTATTATATTAATTATGTACGTCAACCCGGTACATCTGTCTTTTAAGTGGTTTTTTTTAAATATAAGACTGGCATTTTTTTGTCAAGTTCAAGGTCCTGTATCAGGCATGCAGGGAGAATTTTTTAATTGTCCTTGAATGTAAGAATGGATATTGATATTAATGGGTGGTTAAAAATCTGACAATATTTATTATCATAAAAGGAGAGAGCATGACTGAACTGATAGAGGTCATGGCAAGGGAAATACTTGATTCCAGGGGACATCCCACAATCGAGGTGGATGTTACGCTTGCATGTGGAGCAAGCGGGCGCGCTGCCGTGCCATCTGGAGCCTCAACAGGAACAAGGGAGGCTCTGGAACTTCGGGATAATTCTGAAAACCGTTTCCTTGGCAAAGGAGTTTTAAATGCTGTTGCCAATGTGAACGAGGTTATTGCTCCTGAAATCATAGGCTATGATGCCATGGATCAGGCAGGCCTTGACCGGACAATGGTGGATATGGACGGCACTGAGAACAAGTCAAGGCTTGGAGCCAATGCCATACTGGCAGTTTCCCTGGCCGCTGCAAGGGCTGCTGCCAATGCATGTGAAATGCCGCTGTTCCGTTATCTTGGCGGAATCAATGCAAGGCTTATGCCTGTACCCATGATGAATGTGATCAACGGGGGAGCGCATGCGCCAAACAACCTTGACATCCAGGAATTCATGATTCTGCCCTTTGGCGCGGTGTGTGCTGCCGATGCAGTCCGCATGGGCTCTGAAACTTTTCATAACCTTGCTGCCATATTAAAGGGAGAGGGCCTTTCCACTGCAGTGGGAGATGAAGGCGGGTTTGCTCCTGACCTGAAATCCAATGAACAGGCACTGGAATATATCATAAATGCCATTGAAAGGGCAGGATACAGGCCTGGAAAGGATATAGGCATAGCAATTGATGCCGCTGCTTCCGAGTTTTACAGGGACGGCAGATATGTTTTCAGTTCAGAGGGCAGGGCCATGTCTTCTGAAGACCTGATAGATTATTATGAAAGCCTGATGGAAAAATATCCTCTGTATTCCATTGAAGACGGCCTGGCTGAACAGGATTGGGATTCATGGGAGCTTATGACCGACCGGCTTGGAAATTCTGTGCAGATTGTGGGCGATGATATTTTTGTGACCAATCCTGATATATTTGCAAAGGGCATTGAAAAAGGTATCGGCAATTCCATTTTGATAAAGCTCAACCAGATAGGAACTCTTACAGAAACCCTTGATACAATTCAGATGGCAAAGGAATCCGGTTATACAACAGTGATTTCCCACAGATCAGGCGAGACCGAAGATACATTTATTGCTGATCTTGCCGTGGGCACCAATGCAGGGCAGATCAAAACAGGATCAATGTCAAGAAGTGACAGGATATCCAAATATAATCAATTGATCAGAATTGAAGAGGAGCTGGGAGACAGCGCAACATTTCCCCAGGATCTTTTTGTCTGATTCATCATTCCGGAATCATGAAAAAAATACATTTTCTAATTGTGGTTTTATGCTTTATGGCTTCCGGCACTGCTGAAGCATTTATTCCCAAGCCGGCTCATCTTGTTTATATGGTTTGTGAAAAACTGAGGCAGCCTGCAGGCCTTGAAGTGTATCAGACAAGAAAAAACCTTGATTTCAATGCCGTTGAGAATCCGGTTGTCAATATTGAGGAAAAACTGCTGTTTCTGTTTCCGGACAGGCTCAGAACTGAAATCGTTTCAGGCCCGTATAAAGGATTGTCACTGGAGTCAGGTACAGAATTTTTAAGGGTGCTGGATGGCAGAATTGTCTCACATGAAAAGAATCCGGTTGACAGATATACAGATATTCTGCTTTACAGAAATTATGAGAATATGCTGTCCTGCCTGGCAGGGGCTGGCATTGATATTGCCAGTGTATCCCTGCACAGATATCACGGGAAAATATGTTATGTTCTGGGCATATCTTCCGGTAATGACGAAGGCCCTGGGCTGTGGATTGAAAAGGACAGCTTTTTGCCTGTCAGATATGTGATATATAAAAACAGGCGGAAATTTGAGATTTTTTATGATCACTGGCAGGATATCGGCAGAATCCAGTATCCTGCAAAAATCAGTATTTTTTCAGATGACCGGCTGTTTTCAGTGATTAATGCCGTAAAAATCAATCTGAAATCCGGGTTTTCATCTTCATTGTTTGATCCTGACAATATCAGGCATAATTATCTTCCTGAACTTGAAACTCCTGGCAGCCGATCATCCGATTCAGGTGATGAACTGGATAAAACCATGCAAAATTTTAAACAATCATATGAATAATCTCAGACAAGCGAGGAATAATGGCTAAGAATACAAAGTATATTTTTGTGACCGGGGGTGTTCTGTCATCACTTGGAAAAGGGCTTGCATCTGCAGCCATAGGGATGCTTCTTGAAAGCCGCGGGCTGACAGTTACCATTCAGAAACTTGACCCGTATATCAATGTTGATCCTGGAACAATGAATCCGTTTCAGCATGGAGAAGTGTTTGTTACGGATGACGGGACTGAAACAGACCTTGACCTTGGCCATTATGAACGCTTTACACATGCCAAACTCGGAAGGAATAATAATTTTACAACAGGCAAGATTTATGACCAGGTGATTACCAAGGAGCGCAGGGGAGAATATCTTGGCGGAACCGTACAGGTTATTCCCCATATCACAGATGAGATAAAGCACAGTATCCGGCTTGTATCAGATGATGCCGATGTTGTGATTGTTGAAATAGGCGGCACAATAGGTGATATTGAATCTTTGCCCTTTCTTGAGGCAATACGCCAGTTCAAGGCAGATGCAGGCTCTTCCAATGTGATTTATATCCATCTTACCCTTGTCCCCTATATTAAAACAGCATGTGAAGTCAAAACAAAGCCGACCCAGCACAGTGTAAAGGAGCTGCGCAGCATAGGAATCCAGCCTGATATCCTCCTTTGCCGCACTGAAAGTTTTTTGTCGCCTGAAATAAAAGCCAAAATTGCCCTTTTCTGCAATGTGGATACTGATGCGGTTTTTACGGCAAAGGATGTGGACTGCATTTATGAGGTACCCCTGGTATATAATAAGGAGGGCCTTGGAGACAAGATTCTTCAGAAGCTCAATATCTGGGCAAGGGCGCCACGGCTGGATGAATGGGAGGAAATGGTCTACCGGCTGAAACACCCGAGGCTTTCGGTCAATATTGCCATTGTGGGAAAATATGTGGATCTTACGGAAAGTTATAAAAGCCTGAACGAGGCACTTGCCCACGGAGGAATTGCCAATGATGCCAGAGTTAATCTTCAGTATGTGGATTCAACCACTCTGACTGAGGACAATGTTGTGGAAATTCTTTCACAAAGTGACGGGGTTCTTGTACCGGGCGGGTTCGGCTCAAGGGGAATCGAAGGAAAAATAATTGCCGCAAAATACGCAAGAGAACATAAAGTTCCGTATTTCGGCATCTGCCTTGGCATGCACATGGCTGTAATTGAAATTGCCAGAAACGTATTAAAGCTTGAAGACGCAAACGGCCAGGAATTTGATCCTCACACCCCTGATCCTGTGATATATCTTATGAAAGAATGGTATGATGAACAGACCGGCAGGATTGAGAAACGCGATGAAAACTCAGACAAGGGCGGAACCATGCGTCTTGGGGCCTATCCATGCCGGCTTGCGCCTGATACCTTTGCCATGGCAGCCTATAAATGTGAGGAAATTTCAGAACGCCATCGCCATAGGTTTGAATTTAATAATGAATATAAACAAAGGCTGATTGACGAGGCAGGCCTTGTGATCAGCGGGACTTCTCCTGACCATGAACTTGTTGAGATAGTGGAGATAAAGGACCATCCATGGTATCTTGGGTGTCAGTTTCATCCAGAATTCAAATCCAAACCTGATAGACCCCATCCTTTGTTCAGGGAATTTATCAGGGCTTCAATGAAAAACGCCAGGAAATAGTCTGTGATGTGCTCAGGAAAAAGAATGGCCTGTGCTGTCAGCATGGGCCTTCTTTTTATTCTGACCCTGATGTATTATTATCAGGCTTGCGCCCGACCCCTTGAAAACAACGAGCATTTTGCAGATCTTGTCGCAGCCACAAAAAAATCTGTGGTTGCAGTTGGTACATATTATTTCAATGACATTCCGAAGATACAATACCTTGGAACAGGCTTTGTTACCGGAAACGGCAGATATGTTGTGACCAATTTTCATGTTGTTGCAGGCCTGATCAGGAATAAAAAACTTCATTATTTAAGAATATTTCATAAAGATTTTCCTGAAAAAGGCATTGAAGCCGGGATAGTGAAAAAAGACAGATTCCATGATATTGCGGTTTTAAAGCATAACGGGCCTTTGCTTCCTGCGCTTAAAACCGGAGATTCATCAAAGGTGCGTGAAGGATATGAGGTGTTTTTCACAGGCTATCCCCTTGGCTTTGTTCTCGGCCTGAATCCCACAACCCACAAAGGGATTATCTCATGTATTTCGCCCATTGCAAGACCGTCCCCGAGTGCCCGCATAATTAATGCAGATATCATCTCTCATCTTGAAAAACCATATAAAATTTTTCAGGTTGACGCCACAGCTTATCCCGGTAACAGCGGCAGTCCTCTTTGCCTGGCTGACACCGGCGAGGTGATAGGTGTGATCAACAAGGTTTTTGTAAAGGGCAGAAAAGAGTATGCCCTGACAAACCCCAGCGGGATTACATATGCAATCCCATCTGTTTTTTTTATGAACCTTGAAAAAAAGATTGGCAGGGATTAACCGGAGTATTTCAGCATGGAAAAATCCATTGTAATTGAAAGCACTGAGGCAAAACTGCAGGCCATATTCAATCGGAATGATTCGGACAAAGCTGTTGTGATTTCACATCCGCATCCTCTTTACGGAGGGAATATGGATAATCCTGTGGTGCTTGTCATTGAACAGGCCTGCTTTGAGTGCGGTTTTTCAACTCTGAGATTCAATTTCAGAGGAACCGGCTCAAGCACAGGCAGTTTTGATGAAGGCGCAGGAGAACAGAATGATGTAAGGGCTGCTTTTGCCTGGCTTGAGCAACAGGGATATCATGATATCATGCTTGCAGGGTATTCATTTGGAGCAAAAATAAATTGTCTCGTGGTTTCAAAGGGCTGCATGGTCATGGATCATATCATGATTTCACCTCCTGTGGGCTTCATGAGCTTTGATGAAATCAGAAAAATGCCCTGTGCAGGCCTTATTGTAACAGGAGACAAGGACACAATAGCCCCGCCGGATCTGATAACCGCCCATATCAAGCGCTGGGGCATCTCCCCTGTATATAAGGTGATAAATGACTGCGACCATTTCTATGGCCGCAGCCTTGTTCAACTTAAATCCATACTGGTGGATTATCTTTAATGATTTATGTCCCGGCAGAAAAATCCAATGATGGTGTTGTCAAAGTTATTTATACCTACAAGGATAGAAAAATCAAAAAAATTTTTAATGCTCTGGACTGGCTTGCCAGATTGGTGACACATATTCCCGGAAGATACGAGCATACGGTTCGCTATTATGGCTATTTTTCAAACAAGTCCAAATGAAAATCATCTTTATCATTGATGATTTTGAAATAATAGATAAGATATTTAAAATATCTGAATATTTGGTCTGCCCTGTTTTTCATACAATTAAGTCATTTTTATTCTTGCAGGCTGATATCTATTTTCCATTTTGAGTGGACTTTTTCCCCATCCCAACAATGACACAACATGTTGTCTCATTGTTGGGATGGGTGGATATTCCAGCGTTGTAAAAACTTTTTATATATTTTTTGATAAAAGCAAGTTCCTATCCTACATCGCACACCGAATGGATCAAAGCATCGGCATCTGAGTGCCCGGCCAGTCTCTTTTCATGGGGGGCTTTCCCCGCCCAGGATCAGGTCGCGTCCCCTTACCAGGGCATGGACGTCCAGACCGGAGCCGGGAGCTCTTATTCCCTGAGCCCAAGGCCGGGAACAGATACTTTCTGTTCCAATATCTTTAAAAGTTCAGCCACCACAAGGACGATGACAATATAGATAACAGCTGCAACAATATAGGTTTCCACATATTTAAAATGCATCAGCCCTTCACGGTTGGCCTTGAACATCAACTCCGGGACCCCAATGGTAAAGGCGATAGAGGTGCATTTGATCATATAGATGATCTCATTGGAGGCCGATGGAATGACTAGTTTCAACATCTGGGGGATGATGATGTACCGGATGGCGTTAAAATGGCTGACGCCCATGGCACGGGCAGCAATCATCTGTCCGGGATTGATGGATCGGATGGCACTTCTGAAATACTCAGCCTGATAGGCTGACGTATTAATGGCAAGGGCCAGGCCGGCGGCAAGCAGGGGCCTTAAGAGGATCCCCATATCTCCCAGCCCAAAGTAGATGAAAAAAACCTGGGTGATCAACGGCGTTCCCCTTACGGCCTCCACATAAATGGTCACGACCCTGTAAACGATCTTATTCCCATAGACCCGGGCAAGACCCAATAAAGCCCCTGCAATCAGACCAAAAACGATGCAGATAACAGACAGTTCAATGGTGATAAGCGTCCCTTCCAGCAGGGAGGGCATTATTTCCTTGGCATAACTAAAAAATTCTACCACTGATAAACCTCAAACTATTCCACCTGGGATATCATTTTAAGAAACGTCCGGGTGCGATCGTGTTCCGGATGGTTGAAAATCTTTTCAGGGCTTCCCGTCTCCAATACTTTTCCATCCTCCAGGAAGATGATCCGATCTGCCACTGTTTTGGCAAACCCCATCTCATGGGTGACCACCAGCAGGGTCATGCCCTCCCTGGCCAGACGGGACATCACCCCAAGAACTTCACCGGTAAGCTCCGGATCCAGGGCTGAGGTTGGCTCATCAAACATGATCATCTGGGGTTTCAAGGCCAAGGCCCGGGCAATGGAGATCCGCTGCTGCTGGCCACCGGACAGTTGAGCAGGATAAGCGTCCAGTTTATCTCTCATCCCTACCCGGTCAATCTCCTCTATGGCGATCTGGGTGGCTTGGGCCGGGCTTTTCCGGTTCACCCGCAAAGGGCCGAAACGAACATTTTCCAGAACGGTCAGGTGCGTGAAAAGATTGAAATCCTGGAAAACAAATCCCATTTTTGACCGGACCTCATCAATATTGGTCTCAGGCGCACTCACCTCCACATTTTCAAGCCAGATGCGCCCCTTGTCCGGTGGACTTAAGTAGTTGATGCAACGCAGCAACGTACTTTTTCCGGAGCCGGACGGCCCAATCACAACCGCCACTTCCCCTTTTTCCAGTTCAAAGGAAATTCCTTTGAGGACGGTCAGGTTCCCAAAGGATTTATATAAATTTTCAACTTTAAGTAACATCAGAGGGTGTTAATCCTTTCGTCTTTCAAATCCCGGCACCCACAACCTATCCTCAATACGGTAAAAAATATGGGTTCCGGTACGAGTCATGCAGAAGTATATGCACGCGATAAACAGATAGACCACCAAAGAGTTTCCAAAGGTATAGGAAATGATGGATTTACCCTGGCGCATGATCTCCATCACCCCCACCACATAGGCCAGAGAGGTGTCTTTTACTTCAGATGCCAGTTCATTGGTCCAAGCACCAATGGAGAGTCGGATCATCTGGGGAATAACAATGTAAACAATGGTTCTGACCTGCCCAAGTCCCATGGCCCTGGCCGCCTCTATCTGGCCGGGCTGAACGGCAAGGATTGCGCCTCTGAAAATCTGTGACTGAAACGCTGCCGAGCATAACCCAAGGGCAACAATGGCTGCCACCATGGGGTTCAGGTTAAACGGCAGATAGAACACAATGGATAAAAGAACCAATTGGGGAACTGCCCACAGAATCTTGCGAACCCAGCTTGCCCCTATTTTTATGGGACGGTTCCCAAACACTTCCAGGGCCGCCAGGAAAAGGCCCAGAACGATTCCCAGGCTCATGAGCCCGACCAGAAGTTCCAGAGCTGTCAGTATTCCTTTTCCAAACTGGGGCAGTTCACCAATGAGGGTTTGAATAATCTCCATAGGTATTATTTGGTACAGAGTTTTTTGTAATCAATATCCATGGGAACCTTCTCCACAGACGCCCAGGGCAGATATTTCCGGATCAACTCTGCCCATTTTCCGGTTTTATAAGCTTTGGCAATGCTCTTTTCTATGATTGGGATCAACCCTTTGGGATCTCCCTTTGACATGGCAAATGCCGTGAAATCATAGCCATACCCCTTGCCAACCACTTTTATTTTACGCCCTTTTTCAATAAATGACCTGGCGGTGGGACCATCCACGAACATGGTGTCAAGGCGGCCGTTTTCAAGGTCTTTCATACCTAGGTCAGTGGTGTCATAGGCTTGAATCTTGATATCCACACCTTTTTCCTTGAGGTTTTTCTCCAGCCAGATCAGGCTGGTTCCCATGAGAGAGCCAACCTTGGCCCCCATGCTCAGAGCCGTAACACCGTTCAGGTCTGAATCACTTTTGACCAGGGCCACAAAGGAGTGACGCCAGTAAGGTTTGGCAAAATCCAGCTTCTGGGCCCTGTCACAGGTAAAGGAGACCCCGCCGGCCTGGACATCTGCCTGGCCTTTTTCCACTGCGATCAGGCTTTGGGGCCAGGGTACAAATGAGGGTTTTATGGTGAATCCATTTTCCCTGGCAATGTATTGCCACAGATCCCAATCAAACCCCTTGACTTCACCCTTTTCAACCCACGTCCAGGGGGGATACTCCGGGTCAACACACACAACAACCTCATTGCCGGCAAAAACCCGCCCGCCGATTAATACACACAAAAAGATGGTGACTGCTAAAAAGATTCTCCAGTTTGTCCCATGCATCATTTCCTCCTCATAGATTATCGTTAAACATCCGGAAAAACGGTTGAAACCGATCCAACCCTTTTACCCCAAACCGTTATCATGCCCGTTCATCGAACCGCTTCCCTGTGACGCCCTCTGCAGCCGGGTCACATCAGGCAAACGATGATGCGCGTCCATAAATTTTCGTATAACCGGTAAAAGTCTGTCTGCGCCCTGTTCCAGCGGTCTTACCACGGGAATTTCAAGCTGAGTTTCAAGATCCCGGGCATAATCAGCCAGATCTTTTTCACTCCCCCCTTCACCGTTCAGGGTGATGGCAATCACCTGGGTACCATACATTTCAATGAGTTTGATTTCAGACAGCAGATCCGGCAGAAGACATCCCACGTCCTCCAGATCGTCATAACACGTTCGAAAGGGTACGTGCTGGAGAATGACCCCTTTAATGTTGCCGGAAACAATGATCTCAGCACCGGCAGGGCCCAGGGGATTTCTCAACGCAGACTGTCCCTCCACAAGGATCAGGTCTGGAGAGGATTCCCGGTAACACCGTAAAATAGCCTGTTCCACTTCCGAACTGACAAAATCGTTTAACGTCGCATCAAAGATAAACCCGTATAAATATCCCTGAAGCCACCCTGTCTGACCCGTGTAAATCATGTCAGCCCGGATCCCCTCCTTTTGACAGCAACCGGCAATCATCCGGGCAGTGGTTCGTTTTCCAGAAGCACAATCGGTTCCCAGGACAGCCAGACGGGGTGTTGGTACGGTGTAAATTTCACCGGTCCAGGCGTGGAGGGAATGAAATGGCTTGGGACGCCGGATATCCAGCAGTTCAACCCCCGCGTTCCGGGCGGCAGCCTGAAATTCAGGGATATCGCCAAGCAACATATGCATGCCATTGACAATGGATACGCCCTGGCCAATGACCGTCAGCAGCAGCCGCTGCCAGCCCTTGTCCAGCTGGCCGCCGGAAATGGCAACGCCGATAATGGCATACACCGGTTTCTGACTGGTGCTGCTGATCAAATCCTGAATGGATGCATAGACCGGAATATCCCTGTGGATACCATCCAGGACCTCTCCTGCATCTTTTCCCGCATGCTTTTCATCGATAACACCGACAATATCAAAACGCTCAGTCCCCCGGATTAATCCATGTGCGGTTTTGGCCTCAGACTGATCCAGCTTCCCGTTGGTCAATAAACACGCAGTTTTCATCATTATTTGAGGCATCTTGTTCACCTGTTTTTATGATCATTTGTTATATGGCAGCCGGGTCACCCCCAACCCGGGGTGGTCATGGACGGTCATTCGGCCGTTTTTCAGTTTAAACCCGCCCGAGACAACGTCCCGGGCCAGATCCAGGCTTCCATCCAGATCCAGGTACCGGGTTGCCGGGCAGGCCAGTGCTGCGTGCAGGGCCGCCGAAATGCTGACAATACTTTCATCGTTACACCCCCACATAAGCTCAATGCCGGCGTGATCTGCCATTGAGGCGATATCCAGTGCCGGAGCAACTCCCCCGCATTTCATCAATTTTATGGTAAAGATACCAAAGGGCCGGGGCGCGCCAAGATAATTCACAGCGCTTGCCGGACCCAGCAGGCTTTCGTCCGCTGCGGTCCATTGCCGCAGGGGCCGGGGCAAAGCACGCATATCCCGGATGTTTGAAGCAGCCAGGGGCTGTTCAACAAATTCAAGATCCAGCAGCCGGACCTGCTGGCAAAAAGTCCGGTATTGATCAAGGGAATATCCCTGATTGGCATCCACCCGGATCCGGATGCGGCTACCGAATTTTTCTCTCAGCTTTGCCAGCCGTTCAATATCCTCAGCCAGTTCATGGCCAATCTTAACCTTGAGGATCTCAAATCCCATTCCCTGGTACTCTTCAGCCTCGGCCAATGTTTCTTCCACTCCCATGATGCCAATGGTAATAGAGGTAGGCAGCGATTGGTGGACCCGGCCAAGCATGTCGGCAAGGGGAATCTGTAAAAATTGAGACACCAGGTCATGCAGCGCAATATCCACGGCTGCCAGGGCTGCCGGTGTATCTTTCATGACCGGCGCCAGCTGTTTTAACACCGTTCGGTAGAGGCGGAGGTCTGAATTCATCACCAGACTTTCCGCATATTTTTCCAATGACTTTTGACAGGATTGAACGGTTTCTCCTGTAACCTCCGGTGCCGGGGATGCTGATCCCATACCCATCATCCCGTTATCAGTCTCAACCATGACAAAAAGGTTTTCCACTGATTCAATACGCTCATAGGCAATTGAATACGGCCGGGTCAGCTCCAGATCTTCTTTCCAGGTTGATATGCGTTTGATTTTCATTGTCCAGTCCTGTTCTTTACGCCTGAAGCCACCCTTCAATATCAGGGGGCAAAAGGGTCCATTTACGTTTTGTCTTTGTGATCATATAGGATTCAGAATGGGTCACACCATCCAGCTTGCTCATCTCTTCCACATAAAAATCGAAGATGCTTTCAATACCCTCGGTAATAATCACCTCAGCAAAGATGTCATACTGACCGGTCACAGCCGTTGCCCAGGATACCTGCTTAAATTCCGCCAACTGGTCCAGCACCCTGGCCATTTTGCTGACATCTTCCACCCGGATTCCGATGATGGCAATAAGTGTTCCCCCAGCTTTGGAAGCGTTGACGAGTCCGGCAATTTTAAGCACCCCCTGTTCGATCAGCCGTTTCATCCGCGACTGTACGGTTGGGACGGACAGGTTCAGCTCAATAGACAGCTCCTTGACGGCCCGGCGTCCGTCCTCGGCCAGCAATTTGATCAATCGTCGGTCAATCTCATCTATTTTCCCGGGATCTGTTATCTTTTTTTTCACAGCACAATCCAGATAGATATATTTTCATTTAGTAAAATTAATTCCCTTTATTTTTTTCATAAACAAATTATCCTTTCAAGATTTTTTTTAATTTTAAAAACAAACCAGTTGCTAAGAGCGGGTGTCAAATTGCTGAAAAGGGTTGTTACGGTATCACGGCTTTGATATCTACATCCCCACAATAGATCGTTCAAATAAAACCGCTTAAAGGCCGTATCATGTCAAAAAATGCCCCTTTGATGCCGTGCTTTTTGATCTGGACGGCACACTGGTGGATTTTCAGTTGTAAAAAACACACCTCTTCAAAGGATACCGGGAAGGTAGAAAATCGGGCTAAACTCGGTCAAATCCGGAAATAAAACTTGATTTTTTCATTTCTTCTATA
>CAYUOB010000065.1:0-17878 GCA_964446145.1 uncultured Desulfobacula sp. | reverse complement strand
CTCAGGTGTTAAAAGGGATTTTTTGTCTTCCTTTCCAAAATTTCTGTACCGTAAAGGCGTGTCAACACGACTTGGAGAAACAATATTCACATTCACATTAAATTGTCTGACTTCTTCAGCAAAGGCCTGGGTGAAATTAACCAGAGCAGCCTTTGAACTGCAATATGCAGAATACCCTCCGCGGCCCCTTGTATATGAACTGGAACCTACAAAAATCAGATTTCCGAAATTCTGTTTCCTGAAATATACAAGACTTGCCTTTGCAAGAAGGTAATTTGCCCTGACATTTATATCATAAACATAATCCCATTCCTGAACGCTTGTAAATTCAACATTTTTTCTTATCAGGTCTCCTGCACAGTTTATTATATAATCAATGCGTCTTTCTGCTGCAAACAATGCTGCAAGCCCTGCCTCAACAGATTCTGGGTCAATAAGATCAATGCCGGGCTTTGTTTTCCTTCCAATGGCATAAACCTTTTTTGCATAACCCCCAAGTTTCCCTGACAATGCCTTGCCTATACCGCTTGTTCCTCCAATGACCACAATTGTCCTGTCTGCAAAAAACTTTTCCGCCAGGGAATTATCTGAATCATTGCCCAGGCTTTTTGCTGAAAGCTGAAAAAGCTTGTCTGCAATATGAAGATCAATGGGATAGGTGATTTTTATATTCTGTTCATCTCCACGCACAGTATAAACAGGATGGCCGGTTTGCATGACAAGCCCACAATCATCTGTCAGGTTCTCAACACAGAATTTCTGTGCATGATCATGGGCTTTTTTTATCAGGCCATATTCAAATGCCTGGGGTGTCTGGCCTCTTCTTAAAAACGCCCTGTCAGGAATACTCTCAATAAACTCATCTGAATTGACTTTTACAATGGTGTCTGAGGATTCAATAACAGTATCAACCGCTTTATATTTTTTTACGGCTTTAACAAGCTCTGCAATAATATTACCGCATATAAAGGGACGCACACCATCATGTATGAGTACATACCGGGTTGAGGCAGGGCAGCATTCAATTCCGATCCTTGACGATTCCTGTCTGGTTTTTCCTCCGCATACAACCTTTGCAACCTTATCAAGGCAAAAATCTGCCACATACCCCCAGGTCATTTCAATAAATTCAGGATTGGTCACAATAATAATATCATCAATATGAGGGCTGTTCTGAAATGCCTTAAGTGTGTGCACAAGCAAAGGCAGTCCTGCAAGTTTCACAAACTGCTTGGGAAGCTGGTTTTTAAATCTCCTGCCTGAACCTGAACATAGAATAATGGCTGTGTTCATTTAAATTATTTCTCCATTGCCATGGTTCAAAATAAAATTTTTACCCCTGTTTGTTTCTTATCTGCATAATACGCTCAAAAACCCGCCTTGAATTTTTCCCGTCAAAATCAGGGTGAAAATCCATGGAGAATGCCTGTATGATATCTGCCCATTTCTGATAATCATAATTTACAATCTCTTCAACCAGAGACTGCTTTGTCATACATAAGGGCCCGGGAATAAAGGAAGAATAGTCAAAATAAAAGCCTCTGTCCTTTTCATAATCTTCAAGATCCGGAGCATAAAACAGCATGGGCCTTTCAAGAAGTGCAAAATCAAAGATAATTGATGAATAATCTGTAATCAGCATGTCACATATACTGAGTACAGGCTCTGTGTCATAAAACGAAAGATTGCATATATCATCGTCAAATTCCATTTTTCCTGCAACAGCAGGATGCATGCGCACCCCCAACATGTATTCGTCCGGCAAAGATGCCTCAAGGTGGCAGATAATATCATTGAACAAATCAATACCGGAATTTTTATCCCTGAATGTGGGAGCATACAGCACAAGCCTGACATTGGACGGAATACCAAACTGTTTTCTTATTTCCTTTTTTTTCTGCATACAATTGAACAGAAAATCATTTCTGGGAAGTCCGCTTACAAATATTTTCTCCTGATCCAGTGCAAAGGCCTTTTGATATATTGGCGCCACCTTGGTTGATGAACATAACAGCATATCCCATCTTTTTGCATCTTTTAATCTGTATCGCTTTAAATCAGGGCTTCTGCCTTTAATATCCAGGCCGAATTTCTTAAAAGCCCCTGCAGCATGCCACAACTGGATTACAATAGTTTCCCTGGAAGGCTGAATGCCGGGTGAAGCCACTTCAATTTCCCTTATCCAGAATTTAGCCGTTGCAAGATGATAGAATACAGACAGGCTGTTCAGAAAAACAATCTTTATGTTTTTACAATCAGGCGGGCTGTCCTCTGAATCAAATTTTTTCCTGTCCATGAGCCATATGGCTTCACATTTCTGCTGCCGGCACCAGTATAAAAATAATGCCTTTGTATTTCCCTTGAATTTCAGATTTTTAGACCAGAATATCACTTTATCAGGCTTAACAGGGAAAATCCTGAAAAAACTCACCAGCAGGTTTGCCATGAAAAAAATAATTTTTTTTCTGAGAGAAATTTTAGGAACCAATGAAATTTCCGATATTTTTCCATCAGATTTGTTCAGAGCATTTTCCTTTTTGAACATATATTATCCGATCCGTCATTTCAGCTAATCCGTTTAAATTATGGGAAACAATCAAAAGGGTTTTATTGTCCTTTGCAAGTGATTTTATGGCTGACAATGATTTTTTTTTAAAATCTGCATCTCCGACTGCCAGTATTTCATCAAACAGAAAAATATCTGCCCTGCTGTGTATTGCAATGGAAAAACCAAGACGAAGTTTCATGCCTGAAGAATATTTTTTCACAGGAGTTGAAATAAAGTCCTCAAGTTCTGAAAACTGAATGATTTTTTCCAGTTTTGATTTTATTTCACCTATTGTCATGCCGAGAATGGCACCGTTCATATAAATATTTTCAATCCCGTTAAGGTCAGGATGAAAACCTGCACCGAGCTCAATCAGGGGAGCAATGCGGCCTTTTACCATTATACTTCCCTTGGTCGGAAAAATGACCTTTGCAATCAGTTTTAAAATCGTACTTTTGCCAGAGCCGTTCGGGCCATACAATCCTATGCTTTCGCCCTGATAGATTCTGAATGAAGCCCTGTCCAGGGCCAGGAATTCATCTTTGTTCAAAATTCTGCCCTGTTTTTTTCTGCCAAAGGAAAAATACCCCATAATATTTTCCCTTAAGGTGCCATAGTGTTTTGAAGTCTTTGAAAATTTCTTGGTGACCCCATCAAAACTCACAGAAATATCAGATGACATCGGCAAATGACCTTTCCATATAAATAAAACTTTTATAACAGATGATAAAAAGGCAAAATATAAAAACAGATTCAACCGCCAGTTGCCAAATAACAACGCCACGGCCTTCAATAAGAACCCTCCTTAAATTTTCAACCAGAAATGAAAGTGGATTCAAAAAAAGCAAGAGCTTGATTTTCAGTGACAGGCGATCCAGAGAATAAAAAACCGGAGTGGCAAAAAACCACAGGCGCAAAAGAAAACCGGAAGCAAGGCTCACATCCCTGTAATACACATTGACGGTCGCAAGAATAATTCCAACAGAGGCAGTGAAAACAAAAAGCAACAAAAACAATGGAACAGCCCACAGCATATCAATTGACCAGGGAATTCTGTAAAAAACAAGCAGAATAAAAAGCAGGGCAAGAGAAATCAAAAGGTCAGCAAGAAAAACCATGATCCGTGAAAAAATAATCAGTTCCCTTGGAAAATAAATTTTTGTTATCAGGTTTCTGTGGGAGACAAGGGAATTGATCGAAGCTGAGACAGAAGAAGAAAAAAAAGTCCATGGGATCAAGCCTGAAAAATAAAACAGAGCCTTTGGATAACCATTGGTTTTGATATTGAGAATCAGCCCGAAAACCAGCACAAAAAGCAGCATCATGCTTAAGGGCTGAAGCAGAGCCCAGAAAACTCCAAGAGCTGTCTGTTTATAGCGGATAATAAGTTCTCTCCACATAAATATAAGAAAAAGGTCTTTATATTCCTTTAATCTTGTCACCATGGAAATATCTGCAATTTTCATAAATTTAAATTTTACCATAAAATACAGCCAGGCCGTTTTTTTAAATTAAAGCATATGCCATACCACCAGAAACCCATCCTGAAAAAAATATCAAAATATCATGGCATTGCCGGCTAAATATAAATTTAATTGTTTTATTTAACCAGCAATATTTTTTTTTCGCCGGGAAAACCCAAACACAGACCCTTGACCCTGCCATACCAACTGTTTTATTAACATTTTCCGTATAACAGATTACATTTTTTGTCACAGTACACCAGGGTCAGGATTCTGCTGTTTACAGTTTAAACCCTGTAAACCCGGTAAATACAATATCTTTATTATATATAAAAAAAATACAGAAATTTAAGATTCAGGTGCAATTCTTGAATAACATATATTAAAATAAACCCAAACATGGTATGAATTTTTTGCATAAAATAAAAAATCAGGAAAGGATTTTAATTTTATCTTGAAAAACCATAAAGGATTCACCCTTATTGAACTTTTAATTGCCATTGCTGTGGTTGCAATCACTGCGGCTGTCGCCTTTCCGCATATCATGGGATGGATGCCGAACTACAGGCTGAAATCTGCTGCAAAGGATCTGTATTCTGCCATGCAGAAGGCAAAAATCACAGCCCTTAAATACAATTCAAATGTAATCATTGTTTTTACCACAGGCACATATGCCCCTGCAGGCAAAATAGGCGGATATTTCATATTTATTGACAACTCCCCTGCCAATGGAAGTTTTGACACGGGAGAAACCATTATTTCGCAGGTATCCATGCCTGCCAATGTATCATTGTATTATAGCAGCTTTGCCGCAAATACTACCGGATTCAATTCACGGGGCATGCCCTGGAACAACAGATGGGGAAATGTGCAGATGAGGAACAACAACTCCAGATATTATAAAATTACCCTGTCATCTGCAGGTTCGTTCACAATGACAATGAGCAGCAATGGAACAACCTGGTTTTAAAAATTGAGGATATAAATGCAAAAAGGTTTTACATTAATTGAAATTCTGATTGCCATGGCCATAACCGGCATTATTGCTGCTGCCATTTTTACAGCATACCAGTCCCAGCAGACAAGCTATATTACACAGGAAAACGTTGCTGCCATGCAGCAGAATCTCAGGGCCGGCCTGGATATCATGATAAGAGAAATAAGAATGGCAGGATCAGATCCCCAGGGGATCGGAGGGTTGGGAATACTGGATATCAGGCCTAAAAACACAGCCAATAGTGTGGATATATCTGTAACAGGCAATTCTGCCATCCAGATCTCTGCTGATTTCAACGGAGATGGAACCCTGGGAGGAGATGAAACAATTGCCTTTTCAATTTTTGATTTTCCGGTCACAAGTCCGAATGGCAAAACAGATCTTGCAAGGGACAACGGAAGCGGGCGTCAACTGCTTGCTTCAAACATAGTGGCGCTTGGCATGGCCTATGCGTTTGATGCAGATGCAGACGGAAATATTGACACATATTCTGTCGGAGGGACTCAGCAGATCATATGGGCCATAGACAAAAACGGAGACAACAGTCTTGACACAAATCTTGATACAGACGGAGACGGCGACATAGATGCTGCAGACGGGCCCGGAGCCGGCGGCAACGGTCTCATAACAGGCCAGGCCCTCACAAACACAGTGCCGCTCAGCGATATACGGGCAGTGCGGATATGGATTCTTGCGGCAACAGGCAAACAGAGTAAAAATTTTTCCAATACCAGAACCTATGTTGTGGGCAAAAAGGTGATAAGCCCGGCCACAGATACTGACCCTGCCAATGATAATATGAGAATGCGCATACTTGAAACCATCATAAAATGCAGGAACCTGGGATTATGATAAAAATGGTCAAAAACAATCAGCAGGGTTTCTCGCTGATAGAAATCATGATTGCCGTCACAATCTTCACCATAGGTATCCTGGCCACCGGCGCCATGCAGATGAGGGCTGTCAGCGGCAACTCCTTTGCCAGCGGATTAACTGAGGCAACTGCAATTGCCCAGGCTCAGATGGAAAAACTTATGGCTTTAAGCTATACAGACAGTGCATTGAATGACACGGACAATGACAAAACTGCCGGGCTTGATGACGCATCAACAACAACGGCAGACGGCTCGGCACAATATACAGGACAAACCGGAACAAAATATAACATATTCTGGAATGTTGCTGTTGATTCGCCTGTCGCCAATACAAAACAGATAAGAATTATTGTGCAATGGACATTCAGAACAGCCGGCAAAAAAGTTAGTCTTGATTTCATAAAAGCCATGAGTCAATGACTGGGAGACTGTGTATGATGAAAAACCGGAAACTTTCTGCCTTTGTGAACAATGAAAACGGATCTGCACTTGTCATATCTGTATTGATCTTAATGCTGCTTACATTTCTTGGTATTGCCGCGACAAATACAACTTCCATTGAGACCTATATTGCGGGCAACGAGAAAATATACAAACAAAATTTTTATATGGCAGAAGGCGCTATGCAGGAAGCCATTCAGAGGATAGAAAATGAGACAATTGCAGACCAGCTGAGGGGTACAACAAGTTCCTATATCTGGCTGAATACATGTTCTGAGCTCAAAGATACAAATTGGGATAATGATGGGCAGTCCGGAACAGTCAGTTCAGGCGCTTCAGCTTTAGGAAGCAGGTTTGAAGTATTTGATGGAGGCATTGTCAGGGGAAGCAAGGCAAGCTCCATTAAAATAACTTCAAGTTCAGTGCATGAATATGCCGTATATGGGCGTTCAACAAGCAATAATGGCCAGGTGGTTGTTGAAGCAGGGTTTAAAAAAAGATTTTAGAAAAGGGGCAGACCATGAATTTATCACATAAATGCATACCCATTTGCAAAAAGGCAGCTACCCTGATTCTTGTATTTGTATTATACATGACTTCATCGGGCATGTGCATTGACATAAGCAATGATCCAATGGACACCAAGGTTCAGGCAGCCCCTCCGAACATAATGTTTGTTCTGGATAATTCAGGCAGTATGGACTGGGAATTCATGACACAGGAAAATGATGGCAAATTTTCAGCAGGCAGCACTGAATATGAATATCTTTTTGACGATCCAGGCGACAACAACTACAGCACGGCAGACAGCAACGGAACCATATTGACAAACAGCGCACGAGGATACTGGAAGTCCCAATGGTCAGGTTATAATAAAATTTTTTATAACCCTCACTCCACATACAAACCCTGGCCTGACATGGGTGATGCCAAGATTGACTATCCCTGGTCAAACCCTGTGCACAACTCCTCAGGCGACCCCCATATTGACCTGGCTGGCCAGTATTACTCCTTTACTTCTTCCGGCGACCTTGTAATTGTGGATAATGATGACTCAGGATTTTCCAAAAGCTCCGCAGGGTGGAATTTATATAATAGCGGAAATTTTTACGGGTCCAATTATTATTATACCAATGCCGACAGTGACGGCACCAAATGGGCAAAATGGACTCCAAACCTCACCGATGCCGGCAATTACGATGTCTATGTCTGGTGGAGAGACTCCTCAAGCCGTGTAACCAATATATCCTACAAGATAGTACACAACGGCACAACAGACACTAAATGCTGCTATGACCAGACTTCAAACGGAGGGCAATGGCACCTGCTCGGCACTTATTATTTTGCGGCAACAGGAGCTGAATATGTCCAGCTTGATGCAAGTGTTGCAGGAACAAGTAAATACAGTGCTGATGCAATAAAATTTGTCAAATCAGGCACCTCAGGTACTGTCAATATCAAAAACGCCCATTACTATATATTAAATGACGCCAATTCAAACAATGCCTACGACAGCGGAGAAGATATCTATCTTGTAACCTGGGAAGACAGCAACTCAGACGGAGTTCTTGACAACAGGCTCTATTACAAAATAAGCGGTGCAGGGGATACTGTTTCCTCAGGCACAGTGGTTCAGGTAAACTACTCAGACCTGCCAGACTCTGTCAAACCCGCCTCATTCAAAGCAGACGGCAGTTTCGACCATTATAAAACCGATGCAGAAGACCTTCAGAATTTTGCAAACTGGTATTCCTATTACCGCCGCCGCGAACTTGCCGCAAAAGCTGCCGTGGCAAGCTCCATTGTGGATCTGAACTGGGTCAATGTGGGATTTTACACCATTAACAGCGGAGTCAGGCAGACTGTACTTCCCATCAATGTCGAAACCAATGCAATCATTATTGACAACAAGGACAGCGGTTATCAGGAAACAGGATCATGGCATGAATCAAGCGTGTCCAATGAATATGAAAACAGCTCAAGATATACCAAAACCACAGGAGGCCAGGCAAAATGGACTCCATACATACCTTCTGCCCAGCAGTACAAGGTCTATGCATGGTGGGACTACTACAGCTCTCGTGATACCAATGCCCTTTATACTGTCCATTATAACGGAGGGACAGATACGATAAGGGTAAACCAGCGCGATCCCGCCACCTCAAATCAATGGATATTGCTCGGCACCTACAGCTTTGCAAAAGGCACTTCAGGCTATGTAACCGTAACAAGAGACAGCAGCAGTACAGGATCAAGCACCAGTGCGGATGCAGTAAAATTTGAACCTGTTTCAGGCGGTGTAAATGAAGATGATACAGACACCCTTCTAACCCTTCTTTACAGCATAGATTCAAACGGAGGCACTCCATTGAGAACTGCGCTGCTGAATGTGGGACGCTATTTTGACCAGGACGATGGAAATAACGGCAATCTTGGGGATTCTCCATATCTTGCCGCAGACAAGGGAGGAGCCTGCCAGCAGGCATTCACCATTGTGATGACAGATGGTTACTGGAACGGAACCAGCCCCGGAGTGGGAAACACGGATGGCTCCCAGGGTGAACCATATGCAGACTCATATTCTAACACCCTGGCTGACGTGGCAATGAAATTTTATAATGATGATCTTGCCGACAGCCTTGATGACAATATTCCCACAAACAATTATGACAAGAAAAAAACCCAGCACATGGTAACATATACCATATCATTCGGGGTTACAGGGTCAATCAATCAGCTTGACATAAATGGAGACGGGGTCACAGACGATCCAAGCTATACTGATGATCCGTATTTTTTAAATCCAGCAACCCTTCACCCTGTATGGCCCAATCCGACTTCAGGCTCATCTGAAAAAATTGACGATTTATGGCATGCAGCAGTGAATGGAAGGGGACAGTTCTTCAGTGCTGATAATCCCCAGGCGCTTGTAAATTCCCTGAAACAGGTTTTTGAGAACCTTCAATCAAGAATTGCATCAGGCGCTTCTGTTTCAGTTAATGGAGATGAACTGAACACAGGCACCATTGTATACCAGTCAACCTATACCTCAGGAAACTGGACAGGCGATGTTGTTGCCTATCCTGTGAATCCGATCACAGGCGAAATCCTGAAGGAAGAAACCCATGTAAAATGGCATGCCAGGGATAAACTTCAGGAAGCTGACTGGAATACCGGCAGAAGGATCATTACAAGCAATGGAATGGGAACCGGCCTTGTTTTTTCATACTCTAACCTGACCACTGGCCAGAAAGCTGCCCTTGAAAACAATTCCAGCGCCGTGGACTACATAAGAGGCAAGGAAGTAAGCGGATTCCGGTCAAGGGAAAAAAAACTTGGAGATATAGTGCATTCTGCTCCGCTTCTTGTGGTCAAAGATGGAAAGGACAATGATGGTGACAGCCTTGTTGATGAGCCGGGCGAAGTTAGCGGAACCATTTTTGCCGGCGGCAATGACGGAATGCTGCACGCATTTAATGCAGAAACAGGGGTGGAGCGTTTTGCATATATTCCCCACCTTGTGTTTGATCATCTGATGAATCTTACTGATATTGATTATCAGCACCGTTTTTATGTTGATGCGACCCCATATGCCAAGGCCCTTTATTTCGCGGCCGGAGACATGTCCCATGACGGAATTGACAATGATAATGACGGAACTATTGATGAAGCTGACGAAGACTATTCAGACGGGATTGACAATGATAAAGACGGAACCGTTGATGAAGCCGGCGAATATAAAACCAAGGTTATTCTTGTCGGTGGCCTTGGCAAGGGGGGAAGGGGTTATTATGCGCTTGATGTTACAGATGTTGAATCAATTGGCAGTTCCACTTCAGAATCAGACCTGACTGACATGGCCATATGGGAATATCCTTCCCTTAGTGACAACAATTTTGTGTATGCAGGAGACCAGACAGGCGATGGAATTGACAACGATGGGGACAGCTCAGTTGACGAAGCTGATGAAAACTATTCCGACGGGGTTGATAATGACGGAGACGGAAGCATAGATGAAGCTGGAGAGAAAAAATTTGACTATGATGACAGCGACATGGGATACAGCTTCAGCAAGGCATTTATTGTCAAATCATACATAACCAGCAATCCATCATCTGAAACAGATCAGCCCTGGGTCGTAATTTTCGGGAATGGATATAACAGTGCCAACGGCCATGCTGTATTGTATATTCTCAATGCCCTGACAGGAGATCTTATACGTAAAATCGACACAGACGCAGGCGGTGATAATGGCCTGTCTTCTCCGGCCATAGTGGATATTGATAATGACGGCCGGGCAGATTATGTCTATGCAGGAGACCTTAAGGGAAATCTGTGGAAATTTGACATAACAAATTCTGACTCATCCAAATGGGGAGTGGCTTTTGGCACTGACGGAGACTCAAACGGGCGCATTGACGGAGCTGATGCAGGCGATGTGCCCCAGCCTCTTTTTTCATCTCCCAACCAGCCCATAACATCTGCACCTGACGTGATGTTTCATTGTGAGGGAACCGGTTATCTGGTATTATTCGGCACAGGTAAATTTCTGGGTGAAACAGACAGATCAAATACAGATAAACAGACAATTTACGGGGTATGGGATTTTGGTTCTTCCCATTCGGATTATCTTGGCACCTGGAATGAAACCACTGGCACTCTTTCCAATTTGGCTGCCACCACCAAAGAAAGCCTGCTTGAACAGCTTGTCATAAATGAACAATATGTGGGAGATTATTATCTGAGAACCTTGAGCAACAACCATGCTGATTGGAGCCTGTGCCACAATAAAAAAGACGATGACAATGACACAGCCACAGATGAAGCAGATGAATGCGGCTCTCACATGGGATGGTATTTTGATCTGCCCCTTGCAGGAGAAAGGGTTATTGAAGATGTCATGATAAGGAACGGGAACCTTGTTGCCATAACATTCATACCCAATGATTCACCATGCTCCGGAGGCGGCATGTCAATTGTCCATGAAATGAATGCATGTGATGGAAGCAGATTATCAACCGCCCAGTTCGATATAAATGAAGATGGCAAAATTGATGCCAATGACATGATTACAATAACAGTGGGAGGCGTTCCCGTAAAAGTAGCTCCCACAGGCAAAGGGTTTGACGGACAGCTTCATCCTCCTGTGATTCTCACCATGCCTGATAAAAAACGCGAAATCAAGATTCTGAGCAGTTCGGCAGGAACAACAGAAACCCTGTTTGAAAAAGCAGAAGAGCTTGGAATATTCTACTGGCGCGAAAGAAATTAGCATGCCTGCAATATAAGGAGATATGATACATGTTTAAACATACAAGAATATCATCGGCAATTTTCTTTATAATAGTCTGTCCTGTAATGGTTCTGGTGTCATGGTACTGCAGCAGCACTGCATATTGTGCCGGCAACGATACAGATATAAATTTCATGGATGAAAAACCATTGTATCCGGGATATCCTGTCATGTTTGATATCCGCGGGAAAATTTCCAGAATATCCGATTCTGAAATTGTGATTAATGATACCCTGTTCAAATTGGATGAAACAGTTTCATTTATCACGCCATACGATGAAGATGCCGGGATAAGCCAGTTTAAGGAAAAAGATATTGTTGGGGCAAAATTAGGAACAGACAGACAGATTATATCAATATGGCTTATCAAAAAATACGCAGGAAAAACACAAAAGCCCTGAAATTTTCAGTCAATATCCAGTTCCCCTGCCTTGTCAAGACGGTAGCGCATTGACCGCAGGCTGATATTCAGATAGTCTGCGGCCTTGCTTTTATTCCCGCCTGCCACCTCCATGGCTTTTTTCAGATATGCCTGTTCAATTCTTGCAAGTATATCATCAAGGTCAACCCCCTGCTCCACATCATCAAGGTCAAAGCGCTGGCCCTTGATTCCTTCAACCCATCTGCGTTTTTTATGCATGGAAATGGTCAGGCTTTCAGGCAGGATAATATTTGTGGATGAAAGTGCAACACTTCGTTCAATCAGGTTTTCAAGCTCCCTTACATTGCCTGGAAAACTGTATTTATTCAGAAAATCAATGGCATACGAGGATAATTTAACAATATCCTTGCCCATTAAAAGCGAATATTTTTCAGCAAAATGTTTGGCAAGAAGCTCTACATCGCCTTTTCTGTCCCTGAGCGGAGGCACTTTAATGGGAATGACATTCAGCCTGAAAAAAAGGTCTTCCCTGAAATTGCCCTCAATCACTTCCTGCTCAAGTTTTTTATTGGTTGCAGAAATAATTCTGACGTCAACCTCGATTTCCTTTGTTCCGCCAACCGGTTTGAAAGAGGTTTCCTGCACAGCGCGTAAAAGCTTGACCTGAAGGACAGGAGATAATTCCCCTATTTCATCCAGAAAAATGGTGCCGTGATTTGCTGATTCAAAAAGCCCTTTTTTATCGCTTACAGCGCCGGTAAATGAACCTTTGACATGGCCAAAAAATTCACTTTCAATAAGGGTATCAGGAATTCCTCCGCAGTTGACCACAACAAAGGGGTGATCCTTTCTGTCGGAATTTTCGTGAATCGCCCTTGCAATCAGCTCCTTTCCTGTGCCGCTTTCTCCTGTAATTAAAACATTGGTTTTTGTCGGGCCAATCTGCTCTATACGTTTATAAATGGCCTGCATTCCGGGACTTTTGCCTATAATACGGTTGAAATGTATATTATCGCGCAGTTCCGAAGAGGTGGTCAGGCGCTCACGGTCAAGGGTTCTTAATTCCAGGGCTTTATTTATGGTATGTTTAAGCTCGGTATTGTCAAAGGGTTTGGGAACAAAATCATAGGCGCCCTCGTTCATGGCCTCAACTGCGATTTCCGTTGTGGAGTAAGCAGAAATCATGATAACAACAGTGTCAGGATTGCTCTTTTTGGCTTCCCTTAAAACATCCAGGCCTGTAATATCACCCAGACGAATATCGGACAGAACAAGATCATAATCATTGTTTCTGATCATTTTCACAGCCTGACGGCCGCTTCCGGCATTAAATACCTTATAGCCCTCCTTGGACAATAATACCTCAAGAAATTCACGCATGCTGGTTTCATCATCCACCACAAGAATCGTATGCTGTGTACCCATCATTCCTCTTTTAATCAGTCTGAATTGCGTTTATACACCACACGACCGCCAACCATGGTCAAAAACGCACTTCCTTTGACCCTCATTCCGGCAAAAGGAGTATTACGGCCTTTGGATCTGAAAGTTTCAGGGTCAATCACATGGTCATGATCAGGGTCGATAATGGTCAGATCCGCAACAGCACCGGATTTTATTGTTCTTTCCATGCCCAGCAGCTTTGCAGGATTCTTTGCCATTTTATTGACAAGATCCTCCATTGTAAAGACTTTATCATGTACAAGCTGCAAAGAAAGGGATAAGGAGGTTTCAAGCCCGACAACGCCAAAAGCGGCCCTGTCAAATTCAACATCTTTTTCAACAGGGCTGTGCGGAGCATGATCAGATGCAATAAGGTCAATTGTTCCGTCAGCAAGCCCCTGAATAACAGCCTGCCTGTCCTTTTGCGAACGAAGCGGAGGGTTCATCTTAAATGATGTATCATAATCATGAATATCAGCATCTGTCAGGGTAAAATAATGAGGGGCGGTTTCACAGGTTACCTTAACTCCCCGCGCCTTTGCCTGACGGATGGCTCTCACAGATTCCCTTGTGCTGATGTGGCAAAAATGAACATGGGCACCGGTAAGTTCTGACAGGCAGATATCCCTCAGCACCATGACAGTTTCAGCCGCGTTGGGAATGCCCCTGATTCCCATTAATGTAGCTGCCGGCCCCTCATTCATGGAGCCCCCGTCCACCAGGCTTAAATCCTCTGCATGCACCAATACTGGCAAATCAAGGCTTTTGCAGTATTCAAGTGCCCTGCGCATGAGAATTGAATTTTCAACAGGTTTTCCATCATCGGTCACGGCCACAATCCCTGCCTTCTGCATATCATGAATCTCGGCGAGGGTTTCTCCTTCCTGTCCCTTTGTGATGGCACCGGAAGGGTATACTTTTGCCAGGCCAAGCTGGTCTGCCCTGTTTAAAATAAAATGAGTTACCTGGGCATTATCATTTACAGGGACGGTATTGGGCATGGAACATACAGCAGTGAATCCCCCTCTTACAGCAGCCATGAGCCCTGTTTCAATGGTTTCCTTGTATTCATGGCCCGGTTGCCGCAAATGGACGTGGGCATCAATCAGCCCGGGAACAATTATCATGCCTGCGGCATCAATGATTTCATATGATAAATTTTCCTGGTGCCCACATGGGGTGTCAGGATCCACAATGTCTTCAATAACCCCCCTGCTTATTATAATATCCTTTTGCCCATTCAGGTTTCCCGGGTCAACAACCCTTGCACCTTTAATTCTGATCTGCATGTCCGCCACCTCCTGCAAGCAGATAAAATATGGCCATTCTCAAGGCAACGCCGTTGGTAACCTGTTCCAGAATTATTGATCTTGCGCAATCTGCAACATCATGGGATATCTCGACTCCACGGTTCAGGGGGCCGGGATGCATGATTATTACATCATCTGAAGCCTTTTCAAGCCTTTGCCGGTTCAGCCCGAAAAGATCTGCATATTCCCTCTCGCCCGGAAAGAGTATATTGCCCTGCCTTTCTTTTTGTATTCTTAACATGATGATTACATCACTGTCTTCAATACAGGATTCAATATCAGGAAAAACCCTGCACCCCAGTTTTTCTATCCCAATGGGAATCATGGTGAGAGGAGCACATATTCTGACATCAGCCCCCATTTTGGAAAACCCGGTAATATCTGACCTTGCAACCCTTGAATGGGCAATATCTCCTATGATTGAAATATTAAGCCCTTTTATCCTGCCCTTTTTCTCCCTTATACTCATCATATCAAGCAGGGCCTGTGAAGGGTGCGCATGAATGCCGTCTCCTGCGTTGACCACAGAAGCATTCACATGCCTGGCAATCAGATGTGGAGCCCCGGACGACGAATGGCGCAGAACAATAATATCAGGTTTCATCGCATCAAGGTTTTTTGCAGTGTCAATCAGGGTCTCTCCCTTGACCATGCTTGAAGAAGATGAGGAGATGGATATAGAATCAGCTGACAGTCTTTTTGCCGCGGTATCAAAGGATAACTTGGTTCGGGTGGAAGGCTCCTGGAAAAACAATACAATTGTCTTTCCCCTCAGGGTGGGTACTTTTTTTACAGGGCGCTGGGAAATTTCCTTCATGCCCTGCGCTGTATCAAGAATCATGGAAATTTCATCAGCTGAGAGCGATTCAATGTCCAGAATATCTTTTTTTTTCAATCGCATTATTTTTTCCTCAATGTAATAAATGGCCTATTCTTGACCACCTGACCCTGAATCTTTCACTGTCCCATGACCAATAAATAATCAAGGCCTTGCCTTTTACAGCATTGAGATCCACAAACCCCCAGAATCTGCTGTCATAACTGTCATCCCTGTTATCGCCCATGACAAATATCTTGTGGGCAGGCACAGTAAATTTCTCCTTATTGTCCCTAGGGCTCATGAAGCCCGGAATAATCCTGGGGTCGGTATGGATGACATAGGGTTCGTTTTTCAACAATCTGCCATTTATATAAACCTGTTTATTGATAATTTCAACGGTATCACCTTCAGTTGCAATGACGCGCTTGATAAAATCCTTGGACGGGTCTTCAGGAAATTTGAAAACAACAATATCGCCCTTTTCAGGATTTTCAACCGGAATCAGGGTTTTGCCGCCCGTAAAAGGTATTTTAACCCCGTATATGAACTTGTTGACCAGAATCTGATCTCCGATCTGAAGGGTCTGAAGCATTGATCCTGAAGGAATTTTGAATGCCTGAATAATAAAAGTTCTGATGAACATCGCAATAATTATCGCAATAACAACAGCTTCAACATTCTCCCTTAATGCACTCTTTTTTTTCATTTTTCCGTGTCCTGGTGTGTTAAAAAAACATATGCTGAGGCTGTGTTAGAAAAAACTTTGCATTCAAAATTGATTTTTTCAGTATATCAGCTATTTTTCTTGCCTTGACCATGGAAGACAAGGGGACAGTCTGCACTTTCCTGCCTTTAATCATTATGGTGCCGCTTTTTAGTTCAGCATAACTGACCTGGCCGTAGGATTTTGAAATTCCCTGTGGATAATCATAGCCATAATCAATGATCTGAGTGAATAATTCCTTGTCAGAAACTGAAGTATATTTCAAAATTTCCTCATTTAAGATGGGAATAGGAATCCCTATGCCAACGGAAAGAGAACATCCATATCCTCTGATACTCTGGCCCACAAGCCATTCCGGCGACATCTGCTTTAAATCGCCTGTAACGGCAAGGGTTCCGGCAGGGCCCAGAGGGACTCCATTAAGCCCTCTGTCCACATCTTTTTTGTGTTGAGTCCCAGTCCATATCACATAACCCTGTGCGCCTCCTAGAAAAATTCTTGTGCCAAGACCGATTGTCTTAAGATAAGGGTCATTCAGCAGAGGGCTGAGTTCTCCTGAAGTGGAATAATTGGCATTCCCGATATCAGGTTTCAAAGTACCCATATAGGTATAAATAATCCTGTCTGACCTGTTTATGGCGCAATTATAGTTCTGGTATGCATTTCTAGGGTTGCACAGCATTGCATTGACAAGCTCATCAAGGGTTGCTTCCTTTTCTATCATGCGGTTGGGATAGCAGTCAGTGCCATAGCTTTCAGCCCTTATATGGATTTTTTTACCGGCAACCAGATCCTGAATTACATGACCGCCTCCATAATTGAACTCACCGGGATGTCTTTTGTTCAAAGGGTCATCATCACATGTCTGGGTTGCGCCAAGATAACAGTCCACAGCGGCAATGCCGGAATAGGCAGGTACGTTGTTGAACCAGGTTTTTGTGGTTCTAACAAGGGGTTTTGACTGGCCTATATTGATAAATGCCCCTGAAGAACACATCGGGGCAAATGTGCCAGTGGTTACCACATCAACCTGTTTTGCAGCTTCAACAACCCCTTTTTTTTCAGCAATATCAACGATTTCTTCCGCAGTTACAACAACGGCGCTTCCGTCTGCAATCTTTTTATTGATCTGCTCAATTGTCTTGGTTACTTTATACTCGTTCATTGCAATCCTTTTCCATTATCAGTCCGACATATTTTTTATGAATTCAATTTTTGAACTGATATTATTTTTGATCCATGATTCATCCCACCATTCCACAGGATTGACAAAAACATCATGCACAATCATGGAAAAATGCAGATGATCGCCTCCTGCAAGCCCTGTCGTGCCGGTTAACCCGATCTCCTGGCCTTTTTTCACCATATCCCCTTTATTCACTGAAATCTGGCTCAAATGCGAATACAGGCTGAAGAGCCCCAGTCCGTGGTCAATCATCACTGTGTTGCCAAAAATACCAACAAATTCCGCCAGAGCCACCCTGCCTGAATTTGCCGCCCTGACCCTGGCATTGGCCGTTGAGGCAAGATCCACTCCAAGATGAGTTTCCCTGTCTATTTCACTTCCTTTGTATTTATAGAT
>CAYUOB010000064.1:0-18144 GCA_964446145.1 uncultured Desulfobacula sp. | reverse complement strand
CACTTCCATATGTATCAAATGCCACAATCAGAGTCAGTCCCAGGGTAAGCCCCAGGAAGAAACGGCATTCCGTGTCATGCCAGAATGCCAGAGGTCTGCCGCGCAGAATCTGGTAATGAAGGGAAAAATTGATTCCTGCCAGTATCATGAAGCCGGTAATAACATAATCAATATATGCACTGCTGTAATGGGCAACCGAAGCATTGGCAGGTGAAAAGCCTCCTGTGGGAAGCGTTGTCAATGCATGACAGGCAGCATCAAACAGGGGCATGCCGCCTCCAAGAAGAAAAATTATTTCAAGAATTGTGATTCCTGCATACACTGCCCATAAAATTTTGGCAGAGTCAGTAAGCCTTGGAGTCAGTTTGTCGGGTACAGGGCTTGGAACCTCTGCTTTATATAATTGTATCCCGCCTATTCCCAGAAAAGGCAGTACTGCAAGTGACAGAACAATGATCCCCATGCCTCCCAGCCATTGAATGAGGCTGCGCCAAAAGAGAATGCTTCTGGCACTTGCCTGAATATCTGTCATCACGGAGGAACCTGTTGTTGTGAATCCTGATACTGATTCAAAAAAAGCATCGGTAAAGCTTGTGAACTCCGGGCTCAGATAAAAGGGCAGGGCACCAAAAACGCCAATGGCAGCCCATGACAGGCCAACTGCTGTCATGGCCTCTTTCTGATTGATATACGGATCCTGCTCATATATCCTTGAGATACCTAAAAGAATAAGGCCTGCAGAAAGTGTGAACAAAATGGATCTGGTGAAATATCCACCTGCTGAGTCATGGTAGTATATGCTCACAAGAAGCGGCACTGCCATGAAAAGTCCTAAAAATATCAGAAGTATACCTGTAATACCTGCAATAAAAGACCAGCGCATCAGAAGAAATCCAGTTTGACAGTCAACAGTTTTTCCAGTTTTTTAACAGCTTTTCTCACGGCAAACATGATTATCCTGTCATCCGGTTTGACAACGCTGTTGCCCGATGGGATTATTATTTTGCCGTGTCTTACCACGCATACAAGAATACTGCCCTTTGGGAAGGATATTTTTTTAAGCGGACGATCTGTGATATCAGAAGTTTCAAGGGCTATTGCTTCAATAAATTCTCCCTGTTCACCGGAAATCGAGATATCTGAAAGAATCTTTCCCTTTCTCACATTGTGCAGGATTGAGCTGACAGCAGAAAGCCTCGGGCTTACAACCTTGTCAATGCCCAGCGTGGCAAGCAGGGGAAAGTAGCTCGATTTGGTGATTCTGGTTATTGTGTTGCCCACACCCATATTTTTTGCCAGCATGGAAACAAGTATATTGGTTTCATCATCATTGGTGACCGCTACCACCACATCACTGCTGCCTGCATTTTCTTCAATAAAAAGCTTCTGGTCTGATCCATCTCCGTGCAGGATAACGCAATTGTTCATTTTCCTGGCCAGGTAGCGGCATCGGTTAATGTCAGATTCAATGATTCTGGTTTTAATATTGTTTTGTTCCAGTATCTGACCAAGGTGTTCTCCTGTTCTGCCGCCCCCGACTATCAGGGCGCTTTTGGCAGGTCTGGATTTTTTACCGAAAAGCTCAAGCATTTTTTCAAGTTCAGAGGATTCACAGACAAAATAAATCAGATCGCCTGATTTCAGCCTGTCAGTTCCCCTTGGAACAATTACTTCATTATTGCGTATAATGGCTGCAATAAGGGGCCGTGCATCTGGAAATTTTGACGGGAAATCAATCAGTTTCATTCCTGTCAGTGCAGAAGTCCGTTCCATGCGGATTCCTGCATATTTTACCTGGCCTTCCACAAAATCGCCTATGTCAACGGCTTCAGGAGCATCCATGAGCTTTTTTATGGTTTTGACCACTTCTGTTTCAGGATTGATAATGGTATCAATGTGTGGGCATTGTTCTTTCAGTCTTGAATGATACGGATCAAATTCAGATGTTCTGATTCTGGCAAGTTTTCTTGTGGTGGGTGATATGAGATCAGCCATCAGGCATGCCGCAAGATTGGTTTCATCACTGTCTGTCACGGCAAGAAGAATATCTGCCCCGCGTATTCCTGCATCAATCAGAACCTCGGGATTGCTGCCTGATGCCGTAATAACTTCCGCGTCAAGATCTTCGCTTATCCTGCGCACAGCATCCGGGTTTTTGTCAATAATAACAACATTTTTATCCTCTGCTGCAAGACGGTGTGCAATATTGTAACCAACTTCTCCTGCACCTACTATGATTATTTTCAACTCAGTTCTCCGATTTTTGCAGCAATCTTTTTAACAGCCTGGGTTTCTGATTCAAAAATATTTTCTTTTCCAAGTTCATCCATGAATCCTCCAGCCTCAAGCACCTGTCTTGGCTGTTTTTTCAGCCCGCATAAATACAGTCCGCCTTTAAGCGCTCTGCGGCGCCTGGCTTCAGTTACAAGCATCTGCGCTCCTGTTATATCTATGAAGTTTATTCCATATGCCACAATGAGAATATGATATTTGAAATTCTGATGTTTGTCCATCTGATAAAAGAAATCCATGATATGATCCACAGCACCGAAAAATAATGAGCCGTCAATGCGGATGATTTTCAGGTTCTGGTCAATATCGGTGTCAGGCTGTTCCAGCTCCACTATTTCAGGATGAGATGTTCGTGCAAGATATAGAACCAGAGACAGAATTACGCCTGCGTAAATTGCAAATTCAAGATCAAGAAACAGGGTGGAGAAAAAGCTGACAGCCATGACAGCGGTTTCATCATGGCTGGTTCTGATGATATTTTTTATGGCATGGATATCAATCAGCCCAAAGGCAACCAGCAGAATTACTCCGCCCATGGCAGGAATTGGAAGAAATTCTGTTAATGGCGCCATGAGCATAAGAATTCCTGCCAGAAATACGGCAGAAAAAATTGCAGACAAAGGTGTCATGGCTCCTGCCTGATAATTGATGCCGGACCGGGTAAATGATCCTGACCCTGCATAGCTTGAGAAAAAACTTCCAACAATATTGGAGATTCCCTGGCCGATGAATTCCTGGTTTCCGTCTATCTGCTGGCGTGAGAATGCAGCAATTGAACGGGCAATGGATAAGGCCTCAATAAGCCCCACAATTGCAATTGCAAAGGCTTTGGGCCCAAGTTGCTCCATCAGGCTGAATGACAGGTCAGGTATGCGGAAGGGCGGCAGATGGACAGGCAGCCCTGACATGAGATGTACGCCGTGAGTATCGGCTTTCAGCATAATGGACATGATGCTGCCTGCAATCATTGCAATGAGAAGGCCTGGCCACCGCGGCCTGAAAAATTTAAGCAGTGCTGCGCATGCAAATGTCACCCCTGCGATTGACAATGCATAGGGATTTATCCGGCTGACTTTTGCTGCAATGTGAAGCCAGGTGAGAAAAAAAGACCCGGACCCTGGAAGTTCAATGCCGAAAATATGTTTAAGCTGGCTTGTGGCGATAAGAATTGCAGCTCCTGCGGTAAAACCCACCAGAACAGAATGTGATACAAAATTAATCAGTACACCGAAACGGAATACTCCGAAAAGCAGCTGAAAAATTCCTGCAAGCAGGGTCATGGTCAGGGCAAGGTGTATGAATTGGGAAGACCCGGGTTCGGCAAGCGGGCTCAAGGATGAAAACACAATGATTGAAATAGCTGTTGTGGGCCCTGAAATAAGGTGTAAAGAAGAACCGAAAAGGGCTGCGGCAAGCGGAACAACAATGGCTGTATAGATTCCGTATTCAGGAGGAAGTCCTGCTATCATGGCAAAGGCAACAGCCTGGGGCAGTACTATGACAGCTCCTGTAAGTCCTGCAAGAAGATCAGCCCTTGTGGTATCCCATCCAATGAAGTTCCACCATCTGAGAAAAGGAAAAATCTTTCTTAAAAACACAATTCTCCGGTCATCTTTTAATCTGTATTTTCCTGGTATCATATTTTGATGAATTTATGTCAGTCCTCAATGACATATGGGACCATGTTCACGTGGAGTTTATTAACACCTTCCAGATTTGCAGCCAGCCTGGCCACTTTTTGCGATATTGTTTTTTCGTCAATAAGAGAACCACGTACGTTTACGAATACATTGCCTTTGGCTGCGCTTGCAGTAACTTTGGGAAAATCGCTGATCAATGCTGCTTCCACCTGTGCAGCAAGGCACAGGTCATCAAGCTTGCGGCAGGTCTGGGGGGTGGATTTGAAACATGGGAGTGCAACAGCATGCCTGATAATGGAAACAGCTTCTTGTACTCCCATTGTGTCAATATGCAGGATTATATCATATAATCCCGGATCAGATATATCTGTATCAAAAACAGACATGGTCCATTTGTTGCGCTCGGCATCATCTTTTACAATGATTGACCGGGCCTGATCCCGGGATAAGTTTTCCCTTTTCATTTCTTCTTGTATGCGGAATTCAAGGTCAGCTGTGATGCGTATTTTTATGACATGGGATATGTCCTGTACAAATACATGGCCTGCAAGGCCGTGATAGATGATGTTGTCACGCTGAAGATGTTTCAGGAAAGCGGCTTTTATGAAGGCAAGATAGCGTTCCCGGCCGTATGTGAATCTGTCCAGGATGGATGGGGCATCATGTATGGCGCGGACAAGTTTTATTTCGGGAATATTGAATTCTTCTGAAGCCTCAATTATGATTTCACGGGAAAGGCATTCATAATTCAGTTCCCTGGCCAGGATTTCCGCAACTTCTTTTCCCTTTGTATATGTTCCCCTTGAAATTGTAACAATTGTCATTGTACATACTTTACCTTAAAAATTATTGACATCATCATTGAATTCAAGCATATCATCTTTTCTGGAATTAAAATGGAAATATTTAAAAAGTATACCTTAACAATGCCTGAAATCAAGCATTTTTATATATCATGAAATCCAAAACCCGTAAAATTGATACCATTATAATCGGAGGGGGGCTTTGCGGAATCTATTGCGCATATATTATGTCCGCCATGAAAAAACAATTTTTGCTTTTTGAGGGCCGGCCTCGCCTTGGAGGACGTATTCTGTGCACCAGACACGCAAATTTTTCTGCAGATCTTGGCCCTTCCTGGTACTGGCCTGAAATTAATCCTGATTTGATACATCTTATCAATGAACTTGGACTTGAAGGCTATCCCCAGTTTGAAAATGGAAAAGGAAGGTTCCAGTATGCTGACGGCACTGTGGCAACTGTCAGGGGTTATGCATCCGAGCCTGAGTCATGGAGGCTTTATGGGGGGATGATATCCATTATTGACAGACTGGTTGATAAAATTCCTGAATCCTGTATCAGGTGCAGCCATCCTGTATGTGAAATTAAAAAGGATGATCACTCTGGCGTAATTGTCTGTGTGGGAAATCATGGCCAGGATCATAAAATGCAATACATTGCAGATAATGTGATTCTGGCTTTGCCTCCCCGCCTTGCTGCTTCTTCCATCCTTTTTACCCCTGACCTGTCCCATGATCTGACCCAGGCCATGCTGAGAACTTCCACCTGGATGGCAGGCCAGGCCAAATTTTATGTTCTTTATGAAAAGCCTTTCTGGCGCCGGCAGGAATTGTCAGGCCAGGCCTTCAGCCAGACCGGGCCATTGAGTGAAATTCATGATGGTTCAAATGAAAAGGCAGGCCCCTATGGGCTGACAGGCTTTGTGGGCGTGCCTCCGTTTCAGCGCCGCGACAGGCAGATACTTTTAAGGCAGATTTTTTCCCAGTTATCAGCTGTTTTTGGAGAACCTGCCGAATCACCAGTCAAATTTTATTATCAGGACTGGGCATATGAACCATTTACAGCCACACAATTTGATCAGACAGCTGTTCATGAACATCCCTTATATTCTCCTTCTGACGGCAGAACCTCCATATGGGGCGGCAGTGTCCAGCTTGCGGGCTCCGAGACTTCAGGCAGGTTTGCAGGCTATCTTCAGGGCGCGCTGGAAAGCGCAAAAAGGGCAGTTTCACAGATTCTTTAATTGCGGCAGCCGCATTGATTCATGTAATTATGGTCGTTTGATCATAATTTTTATTGACAGGGGAAAATCCGTGCTTTATATTATGGTCAAATGCTCATAATAGCGAGGTTCAAAATGCCCAGACCCAAATTGCCAAGACATATATTTTCGCAGCCTGCCGCAAAGAACTTTGCACCTAGTGAAATCAGGGGAGCGGCTGAACCGATAGTAATCTCCCTTGAAGAATTTGAGGCCATTCGCCTGATTGATTATGAAGGCATGGATCAAAGCGGGGCTGCAGAGATTATGAATGTTTCGCGGCAGACTGTGGGACGTATCCTGAAATCAGGACGCCTGAAACTTGCCAGGGCTGTTGTGGATGGCCATCCTTTCAAGGTTGACGGAGGATGTTATAAACTGCATGGCCCCGGGCTGCAGGGCCAGAAAAGGGGAGGCTGCGGCAGGCGTGGCAGAAGGCGCAACGGCATGGGTGCGGGACGTGGCATGGGAAAGGGCAGAATGTGTGGTCAGAAAAATCGCGTTTAATTTATTAAATAATTATAAGGAGGATGTATCATGCCAGGATTTAATCAGAGAGGCCCCAGAAACGAAGGCCCCATGACAGGATGGGGACGTGGTGTATGCACCGGCAATACTGATCCGGCTTATGGAGCTGGTATAAGGCGCGGGCGTGGAATGGGTATGAGATGCAGAGGCGGCCGTGGAGGCTATGGTGGCCGCGGTATGGGCTACGGTGGCAGACAGGGTGGGTATGTGCCTGCAGGAAATGTTGATTTGAAAGAAGATCTGCAGGCTCGTGCTGATATGCTTGAAGCAGAACTTTCAGCCATAAAAAATCAGCTTAAGACCCTGTCGGAAGATCAGGGATAGGTATTAAATCAATATGCAGCAGATACAGCCATGATTTCAGGCTGAACTGCTGCATATTGATAACTTGTCTGTATGAATCAGTAAAACAGATACAGCATGCCGATGAGAACAATCAGGAACAATACTGTCATTCCTGCTCCTGCCTTTGCATAATCCATGGTTTTGTACCCGCCTGGCCTCATGATGAGTGCATTGACCTGATGAGTGGGAAGAACAAAGGTATTTGATGCTGCAATGGCCACAACCATGGCAGTGATCTTAGGGTCAGCCCCGGCTTTGACTGCCATGGACATGCACAATGGAACAAGAAGGACAGTCGCACCCACATTTGAAACCACCAGAGTGAAAAAAGATGTAAGCACTCCTACAACCAGCAGAAAAATTATCGTGGGAACCGATCCTATGGCAGTCATTATGGTTGTGGCAATAAATTCCGCTGCCCCTGTTTTCTGGAATGCAAGGCCGAGAGGGATCAGGCCGCCCAGGAGAAAAACCGTCATCCAGTCCACGGATTCATAGGCCTCATCAACACTGAGCACATTTGTCAGTATCATGCCGAGTGCTCCTGCAAGCAGGCATACTGACAGGGACAGTTTCATGTCAGGAAATCCGAGCATTGCCATTAAAGGCTGGAATCCCATGACAAGTGACAGAGCAACCACAAGCCAGACAATTGCTATGGCAGCCTTGTCTGTTCTCATGAGTTCTCCTTTGATTTCTGTTGTAAATGCAAAGGTGTTTTTGGATTTCAGCCAGTGAAAAACTTTCCATGTGCCAAACATGAGAACCGCATCGCCTGGTTTGAATTTATGTTCAGGCAGATCATTGAAATTGCAATACCCATCTGTGCATATTGTAATGGGGACAGCTTCAAATGATTCCGTGAAATGGACTTCTCCAAGTTTTTTGCCGACAAGCTCTGACCTGGCTGTAATAATTCCCTCCATCAGGCCTGAATTATTCGGGGAAAGATCTTCAGCAAAAAAATCCAGGTCAGGTTTCAGAATATAACCCATGTCCTTTGCCATGGCCTGGACAATCCTTTTGCTGTGTGCGATGACTGCAAACTTGTCTTTGTTTTCAAGGCGGTCTGTTCTTCTCGGGGCAAGGATCTTGGCCTGGATTTTATCGTGATAAATGGCAATTATATTGATATGATATTGTTCTCTTATTCCAAGTTCATCAAGATTTCTGGGGTCATTATGATCTTCAGGAACTTCAAGTTCATAAATGGCGTCAATCATGTCATAGGTATCCACAATTGAGTCCGGAACCAGCGAAGCATCAGTCTGCTGGCTTGATTCCACCGGCAGAACAAAACGGCCCAGCACAATGAAATAGATAATTGCGCTTGCCACAAGTGCAATACCTATGGGGGTCTGGGTGAATAAACCGAGCGGTTCTATTTTTTCAGGCATAAATCCGAGTGAATTTGCCTGTTCAATAAGATCATTGAGCAAAATGGTGGGGCTTGCCCCTACAAGGGTTACGGTTCCACCAATAATGGCGCAGAAACCCATTGGCATCAGTATTCTGGAAATGGGGATCCCGGTCTGCCTGCCGATTCTTATGGCAGCAGGCATGAACAGGGCTGCTGCGCCTATGTTTTGCATGAAGCTTGAAATAAAGGCAACAGTCCCGGAAATCAGGGTGACAATACGGCTCTCAGCCTTGCCTGCAATCTGGAGAATTTTTCTTGCAAGAACATTCATCACTCCGGTTTTGTCAAGCCCTGCGCCAATAATGATAACTGCAATGATGGATACAACGGCATTACTGGATAATCCGCTGATTGCCTCCTTGGGAGTCACTACTCCAAGAATGGGAAGTATGACCATCATTATAATTCCGACAACGTCCACCCGTACGAATTCAAAAATAAACAGGATAATTGCCAATACCAGAACGCCCATGACAATTCCCATCTGGGCGGTGATTCTTATCCCTTCTGATCCGCTGTCTCCGGCAAAGGACGGGCCCGCCGCAAATCCCAGGCAAATCGTTATAATTCCCGTTAAGATTAATAATTGTTTAATCCTGTGTTTCACTGTTAACTCCTCTTTGTCATAATTATTGCGTCAGGATAATCATTAAGTTTTTATCCTGAAGTTTCCTGTTTGTTTCCGGTTCCCGGGATAATCAGGCAGAGCTGATCATCACTGATTTTTATCTGTGCTCCAAGTTTGGACGGCAGCTGATCCTGTGTGTGCGGAAAAGAGCTGTTATCCTTTAGCAAGAGTCCGGAAAAATAAATGGATATATCCTGCTGGCTGCCCTTGGTGCATCTGCACTCAATGCAGAGAGTATTGCCCTTTTGTACATTGTCTGCTGCAAACATGAGGCAGGAATATACGGCATTCAGAAAATCAAAGGGGCAGGCCGTTATTTTCAAATCGTTTTCATTGCGGTTAAATCTTATTTTCACGTTTTTTTGCCCGAGCACCCGCCCTGACAAACCAAGGATCAAATCTATCATTGCATCAGGATCCATCATCTGGACCTCATTATCCACACTGTGGGCAAAACGGTTCAGGCTTCTTATCACAGCCTTGGCCCTGTGCACCTGCATTGAAATTTTCTGGCATATCTGTGTGTATTGTTCTGCGCCTGATACTGGACTATCTTTATGGGTTTCCATAATGGCAAGGTCTTCAAGCAGGCCGGCGTGCTCATTAATTATTCCAATGATATTATTAAGCTCATGGGTGGTTGCAGAGGTTATCCTGCCGAAAAACTGCAGCCCGCGGGGCGGCGGCTGTTTATGAATATTGTCCAAATCTGCTCCTTTCATTTTTCGGGCGTCATGTTCAGTTTTTCAATCAGAATATTGATATCAACCGGTTTTGACAGATAAATATTTTCATTGTCCTGCATGGAATCTTTATCAGAAAGATTTTTTGTCTGTCCGTATCCTGTGCAGAAAATAATCCTGATTTCTGGAAGAATTTTTTTTAATTCCCTGCCCAGTTCAATGCCGCCGATTCCAGGCATCTTGATGTCCAGAACAGCAACATCATATTTTCTGGTTTGCGCATTTTCCAGGGCCTGATTTCCGCTTGCAGCCCAGTCAGCATTAAATCCACGGAATTCAAGCCTCTGTGCAAGAGTTGAAACCAGTTCCTTTTCATCATCTACCAGCAGAATATTCATAAGACTCCTTTGTATTGATTTCATATGGCAGTGTTATTGTGAAAGTTGTTCCGACATCAGGCTGGCTTTCAAGCTCAAGCGTGCCGTGCAGATCCCTGATAAGGCCGTAGGTCAGGGCAAGACCCAGGCCTGTGCCTCCGATTTTCGCCTTTGTGGTGAAAAAGGGTTCAAACACCTTTTTCTGGTTCTCCAGAGGGATTCCGCATCCATTGTCTTCAACATAAAGCTCTATGCTTTCATTGTCTTTATTGTTGCGGGCCCTTATTGTCAATGTGCCGTGTTCATCAAGAGCTGCAATGGCATTTGTCACAAGATTGATCAGTATCTGCTGCAATTTTCCGCGGTCTGTTATTATTTGAGGAATTGAAGGAGGAATATGTATGTTTATGTTTATGGATTTGTATTCAGCTTCTTTTCTGACAAACCCGATTACTTCCTGAACAGTTTCTTCTAAATTTATGGGTTCGGCACAGCTGTCGGTTTTCCGCGCAAACCCAAGCAGCCTGTGTGTGATGGTTCCGGCTCTTTTAACTGCGCGTATGATGGAATCAACCGCATCTGTGAGCCTTGTGTCTGCCTTGTATTCCTCCTGAAATGAAAAAAGATCCATTAAAAAACCTGCCTTTTCATTGATAATGGCAAGGGGATTGTTGATTTCATGCGCCACTCCTGCAGCAAGCTGGCCTATGGAGGCCATTTTGCTGTTCCGTGCGGCTTTGGTCAGATAAACCTGACGTACCTTGTCCGCACGGTACAATACCTGTACCACGTTGGTGACAAGCCATAAAACTGCAATAAAGACAAAAAGCAGTGAAAAAAAAGTCATGGTGATGATATGTGAGCTGATACGCGACATGAATATTTTAAAGCTCTGGTTTGACATCAGAATGCCAAGTTTTATCTGAGTATTGTCTATTTTGCTGATGCCGGAGAATAAAAAATTGTCTTTATGGTCAGATGTCTTTGGGCTGGTGGTTATAAAAGCCAGAGGCAGATCCTCATTTACCATATTTATAACAGGTTTCGCACCGGGGCCTCCAAGAAAAGATGATTCAGTCAGAAGGGTATTGTTATGATCCAGAAGATAAATATCAAGGATCTCCTTTACCCTGAAATGATGTAAAAATTCTGCAATGGCCTCAGGTTCAATGAATCCTGCAATGAAAAGGCAGTTATGGTCTGAGTGTTCGAGTACGAGCCTGACAAAGATCATTGGTTTGCCGTCAGAGCCTGTTATATACCCTGTATGGCGTTTTTCTTCTTTATTGCAGGTTTCAGGCAGTATGATGCGCCCATAATCGGATCGGGGATTGTTGCCGTAAGCACATACAACCGATGAATTTTTTTCTATAATTGCCAGGCCTGAAAATTGTGTGCTGGTTTTTCTGACTGAATCGAATATTTTTTTCAATATATATCTGTTTTTAAGCTCAGCCGGAGAATATTGTGATTTTATTATCTGCAGGGTTGACAGGTATTGATCAAAGAAAATATGCATGTCTGCAGCCACTCCCGCTGTCAGAACCCTGGTTTCTGCAAGCAGGTCGGTTATGGCTTCAGCTCTGTTTGTCCTGTAAAAATAAATTGTGGATAATACCAGGGGTACAATGGTCAGAACAAAGGTGACCTTTATGAGCAGATACCATTTGCTGCGGAAAATGTACTGCTGCCCTTTTTTGCCTGCAACCCGTTCCCTGTGATCCCAGAATTCCGGGACAATATTTTTTAAAGCCTGCATAAAAATCTTTTTATCTGGCTGACCGGTCAGCTTTTTCATGGGCTTTTTTAATGACTTCGCTCAGTTTTGAAATGTCCACGGGTTTGCGCAGATATTCAAACGCTCCAAGCTTCATGCACTGAGCCTTGTCATCATCAGACCCGTGCCCTGTCAGTATGATGACTTCAATGCCAGGATGGGCTTTTTTGACTTTTTCCAGGACTTCAATACCGCTTTGGCCCGGCATTTTCAGATCAAGAACCATGACGTCCGGCTCATCCTGTTCAACAAGTTTCAGGGCAGATTCTCCGTCATGCACCACAGCAGAGCCCATGTTCCTGAGGGTCAGGCGTTCGGAAAGAGTCCTTACAAATTCCTGTTCATCATCAACCAGAAGTATTTTTGAAGGCTGGTTTTTGTCATATTTGCGGTAAATCTCATTGCTGGTGCCGTCTCCTTCAACTCCTATTTCAACTTCCATGACTCCGTCAACCTGTTCAACAATTGACTGCAATTCATTTTTCAGGCGGTTGATTCTGGAAGCATCTTTGTTGATGGTAATGATGGCTTTGCCATTCTGCGCATTGACAAGGACATCATGGCCTTTTTTTGCAAGCGCCACCTCAATGCTTGCCTGGAGATTGAAATCCTGCACAGCCTGGGTGGATGTCCGGGTCGGCTTGAAAATATCTTCTTCAAGGTTCTGGAGAATCAGGTCGCATGCTTCTTCCACGGATTCTGTATTCATTGGTATGATGATATCATAATCTGCCGGGTTAAAGGCTTTGTAAATTCCGCAGTATTTTGCCAGCCATTGTGCCTGCTCTTCATCAAGCCTGCGTATTGTCTGTTCAGCCTCCTTTTTTGATCCTCCATTCTGCTCCCTGAACACAGCCACGCGAAAATCCATGTCAGCAATGAGGCCTACCCTGAAAAAATGTGTGATATCCCGTGGTATAAGCTGGGTTGAATATCCTGTCAGAATCAGGTCTCTTCCGGCTGACACCATGAGCATTTTTGACAGAACAAGCTTTATATATGCAAGTGCATATTTTTTTTCATGGGTGAATTTCTCAAATACCGATGTTTTGAGGGTAAGGGCTTTTTGCACCTTTGATTCGCTCATGCCTGAAAGCAGCGCAGCTTCAGAAACTATCTGTCTTGTTGTTGTATGCCTGAAATCAGTTGTATTCACCAATTGTTCGATTACATCGTTTCCTCTGCAGAATTCAGCGCTGAAAGCTTTGATAATTGCCATTATTCCGGCCTCCCTGGAGTTAAATTTTGAAAATATCCGGTTTATTCAATACCGGCTGAAGTTTTTTTCCTTTTGTTGATTTTTTCATATGCTTTTTTCATTGTTGCTGTAAGAAGATCAATATCAGCAGGTTTCTCAAGATAGGCAAATGCGCCTAATTCCATACAGGTTTTTCTGTCCTGGTCTGATCCATGCCCGGTTAATATGATGACCTCGATTTCAGGCCTGGTTTCCTTGATCTTTTTTAATACTTCAATACCGTCAATGCCCGGCATTTTCAGGTCAAGGATCATTACCTCCGTGTCTTCTTTATCTGTAAATTCAAGCGCCTGCTCTCCGTCATATGCGATTTCACTTGGGAACTGGCGCAGTTTCAGGCGTTCTGAAAGTGTCTGAACAAATTCCTTTTCATCGTCAACCAGCAGAAGCCTGAGCGGAGTTTCAACTTCAAGGTTCCTCACCATGGTGTTTGAATAATAATTTTTGCCAAGCTTTGTTTCAACGGATTTGACTCCTTCAATTGACTGGGCGATCTGGGTAATTTTCTGTTTGAATTTTGCCAGCATCATGACATTTTTATCAATGGTTATTAAAATATTGCCATCATCAGCTTCGACACTCAATCTGCTTCCTGCTCCTGCCAGGGCAACTTCAACTCTGGAAGCCAGATCAAAATCAGCAGCTTCTTTCTCAACAAGTGCTTCTGGAAGTTCGCAAAATCTTTTTCCATGTTTTAAAATCAATTCAATTGACTGGGGAACATCAAGTTTATCTGTTGGTATCACAATATCATACAATGCTGAATCAAAAGCCTTTTTTCCGGTCAGCCCCGTTGTCCATAAAATGGAATATTTATCTGAATTCAGGATATCTTTTTCCGTTTCCTTGCGTGATTTGCCTGTGCGCTGCATTCCGTTTCTTATTCTGGTCTCCCTGTCCGTTATAACCAGAATCCTCAATACATGAGATATGTGTTTTGGTATAAGATGTCCTGACATTCCATGGAGAAGGCAATTGCCTTTTCTGACCTGCAAAGCGACAATCCGTTTCAGGCAGGCAGTGCATTTTTCCTTTTCATGTGTGAAATCGTTAAAGGCAATGGCTTTGCTTTCCATGACCTTGCGGATGGTGGATGGTTTTATGTGATACTTTTGTGATGTTGTGTCAATGATATCCTGATCTGTTATGAGGGAACAATTGTATTCCCTGCATATCTGAGTTGCAATTTCTCCGGCGTTTGAGTACAGGCCGTTGGATAATGTGATGACTGGCATATTAACCTCGTGTAAAATTATTTGCAGTTTTCTGATATCCCGGCACAAAATTTAAGCAATGATCATGCCATGCATCAGAATGCCTTGGTATGGCGAACTGTTGTGTTTCTATTGAACTATATAAAACATTTTGAAACAAATATCATGATACGATTTTAAAACAAAATGAAACAATAAGAAACAAAAAATAAATAAATCAGACAGGCCTGCCCTGGATTGTTTTTATGGAAAAATTATCACCTGTGTGCAGGCAGTTCTTGAGAAAAGAATCAAATGCCCTGTGCCAGTCTCCTGAAATATTATCGAATATGGATAATTTTTTCCATTTGAGAAATTGATAATATTCATCCTCTATTGCTCCGCATATGAGCACTGTGACACCTTGTGTAAGTATCCACTGGCACAGGTCCTCTGCCGATGCCCTGGGAAGAGCAATTGTTTTCTGCTCTTCCACAATATTGTCCGATGAAACAATGGCCAGCATGACCTCTGAAGAAAGGTCAAACCTGGGGGCCACTTCCTTTTCATGTAATGTAATCATGACTCGTGTAAGCATAACAGATTCCAGGTTATTCAATCTGATGAAGTTTTATTTTGCGCCACAATGTGCTTCTGCCCCAGCCAAGGATTTCAGCTGCTTTGATTTTTCTGCCTTTTGCCTTCACAAGTGCATCCAGAATCATCTGTTTTTCCGCCATCTGCCATGTTGTTTTGCGGGTGTTGTTATCGCTGCTGTGATTGTATGCGGTTTTGCCGGAGGAATCATCGGTATCCGGGCCTTCATCATGGTCAGGTCTTTGATCATTCATGTAGGAGGGCTGAGTGTCTGTAATATAGGCTGGAAGGTCGCTGAGCCCTATCATGGGCTTGTTGGCAATATTAACGGCATATTCCACAATATTTTTCAATTCCCTTATATTACCCTCATACCTGTATTTGACCAATTTGTGCAGGGCTTCAGGAGAAAAACCATTGACCTGTTTTTCAAGCTGATTTTTGTATCTGTTGAAAAAATGATCCAGGAGCAGCCTGATATCACCCGGTCTTTCCCTTAAAGGCGGCAGGTGTATCCTTGCAACATTAAGCCGGAACAGAAGATCTTTGCGGAATCTGCCCTCCTTTACCATCTGTTCAAGATTCCTATGGGTTGCGGCAATCATTCTTACATTGGCCTTGAACCCTTTTGTGCCTCCCAGGGGATATATTATTTTGTCATCCAGAAAAGTCAGCAGCTTGACCTGAAGAGGAAGAGGCAGATCTCCTATCTCAGTTAAAAAAATGGTGCCGTTATGGGCAAGCCTGAACCGGCCCGGTTTGTTTTCCACAGCTCCTGTAAAGGCCCCTTTTCTGTGGCCGAATATTTCGGATTCAAGCAGTGTGGCAGGCAGTGCCCCGCAATTGATTTTGATAAAAGGGCCTGATGCGCGGCCCGATGTTCTGTGAATGGCTTCTGCAACCAGGTCTTTTCCTGTGCCGGTTTCTCCTGTGATGAGTACAGATGCATCACTCTGGGCAAGCACTGGCAGAGTCTGGAAGATTTTTTCCATCTGCCTGCTCCTGCCTATGATATTGGCAAAACTATAGGCGGAATTTTTCTTTGCATCAAAGGTCTGGGTAAGCCTGGTGTCTTCAATCGTTTCCATGAATCCTGCAATATTGCCGTTGCCATCAAAAATGGGGGAGCTTGTTATTCTTATGGGAAAGCGCTGACGGTCAAGGCTTATCATGTCGCTTGTGCATGAAACAGGGTGGAAGTCTTTGTCTGTGTTCATCCTGACTATTGGACAATCATTGATGCAGGCTGTGCTTCTCAATATATTGCGGCAGGGTATTCCGCGTGCAGATGACATTGAAAATCCTGAGATTGCCTCAAAGGAATGATTCAGGAATACAAGGTGCCTGTCTTTGTCCAGAATCAGAATTCCAAGCGGTATTTCGTCTGCAAGGCGCATGAAATCAATCGGACAGTCTAAAAGTTCTTTGATATGCGCAGATGATTCCATTTTGTTTCACAGAACCTTGAATAGTTTAATAAATACAGAGTATAATTTGTTCTTACTACCATCTAAAATTTCATTAGGCAAATCAAAATGGTGATGGGCATCAAGTTTTTATTGTAATTGTTTCAAAACGAAACCTGTGGTATGAGAACAATATTGTTTTCTGGATTTTTAAGATAAAAATAATTTAAGAGAGATTTATTCCATGAAGAACCTGAAGTTGCTTGAAAAAAGGATTATCAGTACAGTTAATGCAAACCTGCGTGTATTTGGTTTTGATACGCAGAATTTTGTAAAAACTGCAATTGAATATGATAAATTGTCAAGGTTCTATTGCTTTTACGGTATCACTGCCCATTACCCCATTGATTTCAAATTCAGGGACTCAAGTATGGCAGGCAGCTATTTCCTTGGCAAATGTTCTGTTCTTCGCTCCATTGTATATAAAAGTGATATAAGGGGAGATGAGCTCAAGCGCAAAGGAGAGAAAACAGATCATGGCATGGGTCCTGGCCTGATCGAGGATGAAACCATAGTAATAACCGGAAGTCTCCTGTACAAAACTCTTGTTCACAATAATTCCCATAACCCCGGAACACCTGAAGAATTTTCCATCCGCAATACTGTTTCAGCACATTATGCAAATATTCATGGTTCCACCATGGAAGGGTGTTTTCTGGGGGCTTTTTCAACAATTGATCTTATGAATCTTCATTCCTGCATTGTGGGTGAATTTTCATATATACAGACAGGTTCATTGTTTCACAAAAGAATTGATCCAGGGCTGGTTCATATTGAGACAGATGATTTTTGTTTCAGATTCAGGCATAAAAAGCAGGTGCTTGATACCTATATTGGAGTGAACCGCCATTTTCAGCCGCGGGGACTGATCTATCGCTTTGTCAGGGACAGGGAGCCTGAATATGAACACCTTTTTTCCCGTGTTGAGCCTTCCGGCTTTCAATGCCCTCAAACTTCCGCAGTGAACAGATATGCCGTTATAAAAGGTGATGTGAAAATTGGTGAAAATGTTCTCATTTCCCAGAGAGCATATCTTGACGAAGCTCATATGGGAGACGGCTCCAATGCCCAGGAAAATACCTTTATCATCAATTCCCGTCTGGCAGGCATGAATATTACTGCACACGGAGGCAAGATCATGAATGCTGAAATAGGACAGAAGACCTTTGTGGGATTTAACAGCTTTCTTGCTGCGGAAAACAGGGGCGGGCTTGTGATAGGTAAAAGGTGTATTGTAATGCCTCATACCATAATTGATTGTGGCGAAAGCATAGAGATTCCCGATGATCATGTGGTCTGGGGATATATCAGGACTTCAGAAGATCTTGAAAAAAATACAATTGCAATTGATAAACTTGCCGGCATAAAGACTGAACTGGTCATGGATGGCATGAGATTCACGGGAAGCGGCAGGATTTTTGTTCAGGCATTTATGGAACGCATTGAGCATATCCTGGAGGCAAACGGTGCCTATTATGACGGCGGCAGTCAGGGCCATGCACAGAAAGGGCAGCAGATTTCATTCAATACTTTACAGCCGTACCGTTCAGGTGAAAATCTGGGCCTGTATCCTTTCATAAGAATCCTGCCCTGATTTTGTAATGTGTCCGGTTCCCGGGCTTGTCATAAACCGGGAACCGGAAGGCGGAATTTATGCTTCAAGCGGCATGTAATTTTTCAGGGGGCAGTCATCGCAGTCCCCCTTTGAATGAATCTGCTGGTAAATGGATTCAAGGGCTGCCCTTGAATCAGGATAAATAATTTCACTTCAGATCTTGTCGATGAGATGGGTTCTATCCATTAGCGCAAGGACAAAATCCTTTAAACCGCAGAAAGATATCTGACTTCCGCTGCTTCTGCCCGTGTCTATGAGAATGG
>CAYUOB010000063.1:0-18247 GCA_964446145.1 uncultured Desulfobacula sp. | reverse complement strand
CACAAGTTAAATAGATATGAAGCCCATTGGTATTTTGTACTTTCAAATCGTCTGGTAAATTTTTCCAAGGCTGTTTTTTATAAAGGTTTCCATTAATCCCAAATGCCATATTGCCCAATTTAAAATATTTTTCCAAAAGAGGTATTTTCAGATCAGGAAGGTCAATAATTGTACCGTGCTTTTTCAACTCATTAAAGCTAGTCTTTTTTAACTTAGCTTTTACTTTCTTAACAGATCCACTATTTCCAATTTTATTCAAAAGCGCTAAAGCTTTTTCCAGGACAAGTTTATCTTTGTTATGTGTGTATTCTTCTTTTTTATTTTTACTATGTATCTTTGTATCTTCATTTCCCTAAGCATAAACTTGCGTAAATGAAGCCAGAAAAATCATCTGTACAAATAAAACAAACAATATTTTTTTCAGTCCACACATAATATCTTCCTTGTTACATTCTTAAATTTTCAATTTAATAAATTGTATTGCCAATATAAAGATATGATTTCTCTGAGATGGGTAATGTAAATTTTTTTCTGTAAAATCACAGAATCAAATCCCTTGGTCCATTAACTTCGTTCAGGGATAAATCAAGAAAAAAGTTTGAATTATCGTTTAAACCTGCCCGATCATTTTTTCTGCAAAACGCCTGACATGATCCTGGATAATCCCGGATGCAGTTCGTGCATCGCCTGCTTTCATGGCTTCAATGATTTTTTCAAAATCCATGAGATTCTCACGGGTTTTTTCTCTGTCCATGGCAAGATATTCCTCATAATACTGATGGATATTATCATGTATGCTCTGCTGCACAAACTGAAACACCGGGTTTCTTGTCATGGCTCCTATATATGTATGCATTTTTTCATCTGTTTTAAGAAAATTTTCCCAGTCACTATTTTCATAACATTCCCTGGCCTGGGAACAGAGGTCTTCCAGGGTTTTAATATCATCACCTGTTGCGCGAAGGGTGGCAAGTTCAACCAAACTGCCTTCCATTCTGATCCTGAATTCCGACAAATGCTCAAGCGAGACCCGGCCTGAACGCAAAAGAAGCTCCATTGACTGGGTAATGGGGCCTGTGTCCATGCGTTTTACAATGGCGCCGCCTGATACTCCCAGCTTAATTTCAATAAGGCCTTTCTGCTCAAGCACCCTTAAAGCTTCTCTCAGGGTACCGCGGCTGGTATCAAACATGTCCTTTAATTCACGTTCAGGCGGCAATTTTGTGCCGGGCAGAAGCCTGCCGCTCAATATGGCATTCTGAATCTGCTCCACTACATCCTGAAAAACCCGGCTCTGTTTGGCTTTTTTAAACATGCGCATATCCTGTGACCAATAAAATCTTCATAAAGAATTAAAAGGTGTTAAACCATCTAAACCATTTTATGTCAACTTGCAATTAAGAATTATTGACTGAATTTAATGTTTATTCTATGATCATTTTCATTATGAAAAAAACAATTAAAATCATTCTGGGACTTGTATTCATCGCAGTACTCATTCCTGTACTGCTCATTGCATGGGCCACTTTCACGGATTATTGCCCCGGTCCTGAAACAATTGTGTCTGCCAGACCTGATGCTCCTTATATCCCGGAGGCAAAAACATATCATCTTCTGACCTGGAATCTTGGTTACGGAGGGCTGAGCCGTGATATGGATTTCTTTTATGACGGCGGCAAACAGGTACGGCCCTGCAAAAATACAGTCAGGCAGAATATAGATGCGATCAAACAATTTCTTGCTGACAGGACAGATGTGGATTTTTTCCTGCTACAGGAAGTTGACCGGAATTCAAAACGCAGTTATTCCATTAATGAAGTCTCAGAAATTTCAGGGCAATTTCCTGAATTCAAATCTTTTTTCGCTAAAAACTACGATGTGTTTTTTGTGCCTGTTCCTGTATCAGATCCACTCGGCCATGTCCTGTCAGGGCTTTTGACCCTGTCCCGTTTTGAGCCTGTTCGTGTTGTGCGCCATTCCTTTCCAGGCAATTATTCGTGGCCTCAGGGACTTTTCATGCTGGACAGATGCTTTATGACTGCAAGATACAGGCTTAAATCAGGAAAACAATTTCTTGTAATCAACACACACAATTCAGCCTATGACAATGGTACACTGAGAAAAAACCAGATGAAATTTCTTAAAAACTTTCTGATAAATGAATACCAGAAGGGTAATTATGTTCTGGTGGGCGGAGACTGGAACCAGTGCCCGCCTGAGTTCAGGCCTGAATTCAAACGCAATCGCATGGACAATGAAAACCGCATGGACATTAACTCCAACTATCTGCCCGGCTGGACATGGGCTTATGACAAAACAACTCCCACCAACAGACGGGTAAAAACCCCCTATGATCCGGAAACCTGCCTTACCACAACCATTGATTTTTTCCTTGTATCACCCAATATCAAGATCAAAAAGGTTCAGGGGATTCATCTTGATTTTGAGCACTCTGACCATAACCCTGTAAAGATTGAAATACAGCTGAACTGAAGGCAACACAAGTGTATCAGACACGGGCACTGACTGTTTCATCTTCCATGGGTTTTTCTTAGGACGATTTTTTTTTGTTTTTCCTTTTCCCTGATGTTCTTTTCAATGAATATCGGTTCAAGGGTAAAAGGATCAAGCCCTGTGTAATACATCAGGGTTGAATATGTTGAAGGCGTGGGAGTGAAAATCTGAATCTGTTCAGGCGAGGTTCGCAGCTTTTCAGTGCAGATTCTCTTCAATGCCTTCATGTCCCTGATCCTGCATCCAGGGTGCGCTGCAATCAGATAATAGGTCAAAAACTGATTTTTTCCTGATTTTCTGCAAAGGCTGTCAAATCTGTGCTTGAATTTTAAGGTCAGATCAAAGGGCTGTTTGCCCATCAGGCGCAAAATTTCCGGTTCTGTATGTTCAGGAGCTATTTTCAGCTGGCCTGAAACATTATCCATTACTATCTTTTCAATATATTCTTCTCCGTGTCTTTTGTCCCTGAAAATCAGATCATACCGGATGCCTGAACTGACAAACACCTTTTTGACACCAGGCAGATTTTCAATTTCCTTGATCAATTTTATCTGTTTTGAATGGTCAGGCACAAGAGCTTTGCACACAGAAGGGAACAGGCAGCGTTTGTCAGGACAGGCTCCATGTTTCAATTTTCTTTTGCATTCAAACCCGTACATATTTGCTGTTGGCCCTCCAAGGTCTGTAATATATCCCTTAAACCCTTTAAGGTGTGAAATTTTAACTGCTTCCTCCACAATGGATGCCTGGCTTCTGTTTCTGACCGTCCTGCCCTGATGCACTGCAATGGCACAGAAATTACACTCACCATAGCATCCATAATGGACAGGTATGGAAAAACGGATTGTTTCAAGTGCCTTAACCCTGCCATGCCTTTTGTGAAAAGGATGCAGATCCCTTTCAAAATCCAGGGAATGCATATGATCAAGCTCAGACTGAGTACTGTAAAACTCAGGGGGATTCTGCACAAGATAGCGGTCATGATGGAGCTGGCATATTCTCTTTGCTGTCGCAGGGTCATTATTATTGTAAAAAATGTGAAAGCTTTTGATGTAGGCTTTCTTATTTTTCACGACAGCTTCAAAGGAAGGCAGTTCCATGCCCTTTTTTTCCTTTGAGATAAAGGCAAGCCCCCTTAAATTTTCAGGATTCCGCCTTTCCTTCATGGCCTGTGCAAACCTTATGACACTTTTATGGGCCATGCCGTACAGAATATAATCTGCCTTTGAATCAAAAAGAATGGAGCGTCTGATTTTATCAGCCCAGTAATCATAATGGGCAATGCGTCTGAGGCTTGCCTCAATTCCGCCCAGCACTATGGGCCGGGTTTTTTTAAAATAACGCCTGACAAGATTGGAATATACAATAACAGCCCTGTCAGGGCGTTTTGTATTAAACCCTCCCGGAGTGTAATCATCTTTTTTTCTTCTCTTTTTAAGTGCAGTATAGTTGGCCACCATGGAATCAATGCATCCGCCTGTTATGCCCCAGAAAAGGGCAGGTTCGCCAAGCCTTGTAATATCTTCCGGACCGTCAATATCAGGCTGGGCAATGATGCCCGTACGAAACCCTTTGTCGGCAAGAACCTTTCCTATGACAGCAACACCGGAAAATGGGGAGTCAATATAGGCATCACCTGTTACAAGAATCACATCAAGCCTGTCCCACCCAAGCTGTTCTGCTTCTTTCAGTGTTGCGGGAAGAAACATTATAAAACACCTTTTCATGAATTATTTTTTACAGGCCGGCAGTATAAAATATACCCGGTAAAAATACAATGCAGCTCTGCCTGATCTTCCTGACAGGTGTCGGGAAGATTCCATCGGATCTTGATATGAACGGGTCAAAATGATATGTTGCTGTGTTTATGAAATATTTTTGGACAAAATAACAGGTGGCAAAAAAAAAACAGGTCATATTCAGATGTCAGGCCTGCGGAGGCCAGTCCCCCAAATGGATGGGGCAATGCCCTGCCTGCGGTGAATGGGACACACTGGAGCAGGAATTCATAATACCCGGCGCCCAGAAACAAACACACAGGCCCCTTTTTTCATCTCCTGTTCTGATGAACAGTGTTCCTGCACAGGAATGCACAAGAATAAAAACAGGAATTGATGAATTTGACCGTGTACTGGGCGGAGGTATAGTTGACGGCTCCCTTGTCCTCATAGGAGGGGATCCTGGCATCGGGAAATCCACACTCATGCTTCAGGTATTGTCAAGCCTTGCTGATACTGGCAAAAAATGCCTTTATGTATCAGGAGAAGAATCAGTGCGTCAGATTTCAATGAGAGGCAGACGCCTTGATTCAAAAGGAGATTCTCTGTTTGTTGTATCTGAGACTGATCTTTCATCCATATTGTCAATGGCGGCTGAAACCCGTTATGATGCCCTTGTCATTGATTCCATCCAGACCGTGTTCCATGCTGATGCAGGCTCGTCTCCCGGAAGTGTCACCCAGATACGGGAGGCTTCCATGCAGTTCATGAGGCTTGCCAAATCGACGGGAATCCCTGTTTTTCTGGTGGGTCATGTAACCAAGGTAGGTGCAATTGCAGGCCCGAGAATCATGGAGCACATGGTTGATACTGTCCTGTATTTTGAAGGTGACAAAACCCATGTATTCAGAATATTAAGAGCTGTTAAGAACAGGTTCGGATCCACCAATGAAATCGGTGTATTTGAAATGAACGAAAAAGGCCTGGCCCAGGTTCCCAACCCTTCCGCCGTTTTTCTGTCGGAACGGCCATGCACCGCCCAGGGCTCTGTTGTCACACCATGTATGGAGGGAACAAGGCCCATTCTAATTGAAATCCAGGGGCTTGTATCAAGCTCCGGCCTTGGAACACCCCGCAGGACAATACTGGGCCTTGACAGTCACAGAGTGGCCCTTATTGTCGCTGTAATGGAAAAAAGGCTTGGGATGAACCTTTCAAGCCTTGATATTTTCATGAATGTAACAGGTGGGGTAAAGATTCTGGAACCTGCTGCTGATCTTGCCATTGCATCTGCTCTTGCCTCAAGTTTTCTTGACAGGCCTGTGGATGCAAAAACCATTCTGATAGGCGAAGTCGGACTTACAGGAGAGATCCGGGCTGTAAGCCATATTCAGGCAAGAATCAAGGAAGCGGCTAAAATGGGATTCAACAGGTGTCTGATACCTTCAAGATCAATCAGACAGGTATCCAGAATCAGATCAATGACCATTGAAAGCATAAGTTTTCTAAAGGATGCCATGGAGGTTCTTTTTTAATGGCAGCAAAAAAAACACGCAACAGCTGGGAAGATCACCTGACAAGGCGGGCAAGGGCAGAAAACTATCCTGCGCGTTCAGTTTATAAACTGGAGGAAATCCAGAAAAAATTCAGAATAATGAAAAAAAATGACAGGGTGCTTGATCTGGGATGTGCACCTGGGTCATGGCTGCTCTATGCAGCAAAGCAGGTCGGCGAAAATGGCCATGTGACTGGAATTGACCTTAAGGAGATAAAAATCGCACTTCCGGAAAATATTACAGCATTAAAGGATAATATCCTGAAACCGGAAAATACTTCATTTTTGGATATGAAAAACAGATTCAATGTTATATTAAGCGATATGGCCCCTGCAACCACAGGCCGCAAAGATGTGGATGCCTTAAGGTCATTTGAGCTCTGCAACATGGCTTTAAAGGTGACAGACATATCTCTTGCGCCAGGCGGGCATTTTGTGTGCAAAATTTTTCAGGGCAGTGAGTTCAACGAATTTCAAAAAAAGGTCAGGTCTGTTTTCAAAGAATGCAGAATTTTCAAACCAAACAGTTGCAGAAAACAAAGCAAAGAAATATATATTATTGCCAAAGGCAGGAAACAAGGAGGAAATAAATAATGTCAGGACACAGCAAATGGTCGACAATCAAACACAAAAAAGGCGCGGCTGATGCCAAACGGGGCAAAATATTTACCAAACTTATAAAGGAAATCACTGTTGCCGCAAGAATGGGCGGAGGAGACCCCGAGGCAAATCCAAGACTGCGCCGGGCTCTGAGTGCTGCAAAGGCTCAGAATATGCCCAAAGACAATTTTGAAAGAGCCATTAAAAAAGGCACAGGAGAGCTTGAGGGAGTCAATTACGAGGAAATTACATACGAAGGCTATGGCCCGGGCGGCGTTGCTGTCCTTGTTGAATGCCTTACTGACAACCGCAACAGAACAATTGCAGAGGTGCGCAATATATTCAATAAAGCAGGCGGAAATGTTGGCACAGATGGATGCGTTGCCTGGATGTTCGATAAAAAAGGACTTATCTGCGTCAGCAAAGAAGAAGCTGATGAGGATACTCTGATGGAAGTTGCGCTGGATGCAGGAGCAGAAGATATCAGAGACGAAACTGATACTTTTGAGATAATCACTGACCCTTCAGATTTTGATGCTGTCAAAGAAGCTGTTGATGCAGCAGGAATAAAATACCAGGAAGCTGATATCACCATGATTCCCCAGAACCTGACAAAGGTTGAAGGCAAGGAAGCAGAACAGATGATCAGGTTCATGGACAATCTTGACGACTGCGATGATGTTCAAAAATTTTATTCCAACGCAGATATTCCTGACGAAGTGTTTGATTCAATGCAGTAAACCGGCAGAAACCTGAGCCTGACTATGCATATCTTTCAAAGCAGAAGCCTGTACCGGAACAGGCTTCTGTATTTTCTGAACAGACAGAAAAAAAATATCACAGATCAATCATTTTCTGTACAGCACCCAGTGCTTTCTGTCTTATATCTTCAGGCACACTGACTTTTCCGTTCATTGTTTCAAGACAGGCTGCAATATTTTCAAGAGTGATTTTTTTCATGTCAATGCAATACATTTTCCCGGAAGCAGGATAAAATTTCTTTTCAGGATATGCTTTTGAAATGGGATATAAAAGCCCTGTTTCCGTTCCAAGGATAAAAGATGTCTTATCTGAAATACCGGCAAAACGGATCATTCCAGATGTGGACTGAATGCTGTCAGCAAGCTCAAGAACTTCCGGCGGGCATTCGGGATGGGCAATAAACAGGGCCTCAGGATAATTTTTTCTGGCTCTGTTTACATCCTCCGGTGTCAGTGTATTGTGAAAAGGACAATACCCATCCCACAGATGAATCTTTTTATCTGTTTTTGAGGCTGCATATTGTGCAAGATTTTTATCCGGGGTCATGAGTATTTCATCTGCATCAATATTTTCAATTACCCTGACAACATTGGCGGAAGTGCAGCATATATCGGATACAGCCTTTACTGCAGCAGATGAATTTACATACGTCACCACAGGAATATTGCCCAATTCCTGTTTTTTGCGAATCAGACTGTCAGGCTCAACCATGTCCGCCATGGGACAGCCCGCATTATCCGCCGGCAGAAGCACTGTTTTGTCAGGACAGAGAATAACCGCTGTTTCAGCCATAAAATGAACACCGCAGAAAACAATCACTTCAGCATCTGTTTCAGATGCCTTTATGCTCAGTTCAAGGGAATCTCCGCACAGGTCTGCAATATCCTGTATCTCTGGCGGCTGGTAATTGTGGGCCAGAATGATGGCATTTCTTTTTACGGCAAGCTGCCTGATTTTTTCTTTCATATTATCACCTTGAATTATCTTCAGTTCATGTTAATGACATTTGTTCCTGAAGGAATGGAAAACTCAAATATCTCCGGAGCAATTTTACGGAATCTGATATCATGGAATTCAAACATGGTTGTATCCCCATAGGCATTAACAGTGGTCACTTTTATAATTTCAAACCCGGGCCTTGCCATTCTTACTGATATGAATGCAATCTGATCTGTACTGACCCTTGGCACAAGGGTGACATCAATCCATGATGAACTTACAGATTTTATATGGGTATCATAATGAGCCCTTATCATGGTTATGTCGGATAAAAAAGCGCCACCTGCACCTTCCCTGAAAAATGACCGGGCACTGCCTCTCATTACCTGATTTTCGTCAGGCCTGAAAATCCATACCTTTTTACCATTTGTAATGATTTCATGGTGATCAGGAGTGAAATACTCCCATTTCATCCTGCCCGGATATGCAAAAAAAGCCCTGCCTGAGGCTTTTTCAACCACGTCAAGGGCATCGAGCCTTGATACCTGCGAAAATGAAGCCTCAAAACTTTTACCGCTGTATCGTGCTTCAAGGCCGGCCAGAACCTTTTTCAGGGTCACAGTTTCTGTTTTTCCATATGCCTGTGAAAATACGATACACACAGAAAAGATAAAAATCATCACAAAGGCATGAATTTTACCGGAGCAGTTTTTTAATGTCTTTGCGCTTGTCTTCCGCATAAATCCTTCGCAATTTTGGCTTTTCAATTTTACCTGTGGGATTCCTCGGAACATCACCGAAAAATATTTTTTTCAGTTGTTTATACCTGGGCAGGTCTTTTTGAAATTCGATTATGTCGCTTTCGCACAGCATACATCCAGGCTTTACACTGATGATTCCCGCAGGAATTTCCCCGAGCCTGTCATCCGGGACTCCTATTACAGCAATATCCTTGATTTTTTCATGTCTCTGAAAAAAATTCTCTATCTCAACAGGAAAAATATTCTCACCCCCATAGATGATCATATCCTTTTTCCTGTCCACAAGCCAGATAAATCCATTGACATCATATCGTGCAATATCTCCTGTATAAAGCCATCCATCCCTGATTGCCTTTTCAGTTGCCTCAGGGTCCTTGTAGTATTCCTTCATCACGCCCGGACCTTTTACAATCAGTTCGCCAGATTCATTACCAAAAAGCAGATTACCCTGTTTATCCACGATTTTTGCTTCCCAGTCAAATCCCGGCACTCCAATGGGGCCGATTTTATCTGCATTTTCAATTCCCAGGTGCACACACCCGGGCCCTGTGGATTCCGTAAGTCCGTAATTGGTATCATAATCCTGACCGGGAAAATATTTTCTCCAGTTCTCAATCAGGCTTGGGGGAACAGGCTGGGCTCCGGCATGCATGAGCCGCCATTGTGAAAGCCTGTAATTGGACAGGTCAATGCTGCCGTTTTCAATGGCAATCAGAATATCATGGGCCCACGGGACAAGCAGCCAGACAATGGTGCACAATTCCTCGGACACAGCTTCAATTATCCACTCAGGTTTCACACCCTTGAGCAGCACTGCCCTGCCCCCCACAAGAAGGCTTCCCATCCAGTGCATTTTAGCTCCTGTGTGATATAAAGGCGGGATACACAAAAAAATATCTTCATGGGTCTGTCCGTGATGTGCATGCTCCACATAACAGGCATGTTCAAGATTTCTATGGGTTAAGAGCACAGCTTTTGGGTTACCGGTTGTACCGCTTGTAAAATAAAGAGCTGCATCATCTTCGAGTCCGAGTTTTACATCCGGAGGACAGTCAGGGTCTGCTCCGGAAACAAAATCTTCATAATGTACAGCCCAGTCAGGACATGATTCCGCAGGGCCCGTAAAAACCCACAGGCGAACATATTGCTCAAGTTCCTGTCTTATATTTTCAATTCTGCCAACAAATTCTTCACCAAAGATAAAAACCTTTGATTCTGCTGTTTTTGTGCACAAAAGAATCTTGTCGGACTCAAACCTGAAATTCAGAGGCACTGCCCAGGCACCTGTTAAAAGTATACCAAAATAAATCGGAAGCCATTCAAGGCAGTTTGTCATGAGCAATACAATTTTATCTGCCTTGCATATATCATTCCGGGCAAGGGCGCAGGCAAGTCTGCATGATGCCGCGTAAAATTGTTCCCAAGTCATGGTTTTCCGCGTGCCAAGCGCAGGCACCCGTTCAACAAGGGCAGTCTCATCCTTATACATCCATGCGTTCCTGGCAAGAATATCAGTAATAATCATTAATGATTCATCATCCTTAAATTAAAAAATAAAAATCCTGCCGCGCAACTATAAAACACGGCAGGATTATATTCAACTGGTTTTATGGATTCAATCAGTCTTTTTTAACTTCTTCAAAATCAGCATCAACAACATCGTCATCATCCTGGGATCCCGGGCCTGCTGAAGCACCTGAATCTGCACCCTGAGCTGTCTGGCCATCCTGGGCTGCCTGCTGATACATGACTTCGGCAAGCTTGTGTGATGCCTTTGACAAAGCCTCAATTTTCTGTTTGATTTCTTCAACATCACTGGAGGAATCCTTGGCCTGCCTCAAGGCATCGACTGCAGCCTGAATATCTTTGCGGGTTGCGTCATCTACCTTGTCCCCATGTTCTTTAAGGGTTTTTTCAGTCTGATCCACAAGGGCTTCGGCACTGTTTTTCGTATCAACAAGCTCTCTTTTCTTTTTATCTTCTTCTGCATGCATTTCAGCATCCTTGATCATCCTTTCAATATCTTCCTCTGAAAGGCCACTTGCAGCAGTGATACGGATTGACTGTTCCTTGCCGGTTGCCTTGTCCTTGGCTGAAACATGGACAATGCCGTTTGCATCAATATCAAATGTAACCTCTATCTGGGGCACTCCCCTGGGTGCAGGCGGTATGTCAGTCAACTCAAACTGACCGAGAGTCTTGTTGTCCGCAGCCATCTGACGCTCTCCCTGAAGCACATGAATGGAGACGGCAGGCTGATTGTCCGCAGCAGTTGAAAATACCTGGCTTTTCTTGGTGGGAATCGTGGTATTTTTTTCAATCAGCTTGGTCATGACCCCGCCAAGTGTTTCAATTCCAAGAGACAGCGGAGTAACATCAAGAAGAAGCACATCATTGACATCCCCCTGAAGAACACCTGCCTGTACAGCTGCTCCCATGGCCACCACTTCGTCCGGGTTCACACCCTTGTTGGGTTTTTTACCGAAAATCTGTTCAACACGCTGCTGCACTGCCGGCATACGGGTCATACCACCCACAAGGACAACCTCATCCACGCCTGACGACCCAAGTTTGGCCTCTTTCATGGCTTCCCTGCACGGAGCTTCCAGTTTGTCAAGAAGGTCTGATACAAGTGATTCAAGTTTCGCCCTTGTCAGTTTGACGTCAAGATGTTTAGGCCCTGATGCATCTGCCGTTATGAAAGGCAGGTTGATATTGGTTTCAGTGGCAGAAGAAAGTTCCATTTTAGCTTTTTCCGCAGCTTCCTTGAGACGCTGAAGAGCCATTTTATCTGTTCTGACATCAATGCCCTGGTCTTTTTTAAATTCCTCTGCAATATAATCAATGATTCTCAGATCAAAATCCTCTCCGCCAAGATGGGTGTCGCCTGCAGTGGATTTAACTTCAAATACACCATCTCCTATTTCAAGTACAGACACATCAAATGTACCGCCGCCAAGGTCAAATACTGCTATTTTTTCCTCGCCTTTTTTATCCAGCCCATAGGCAAGGGATGCTGCGGTGGGCTCATTGATTATTCTTTTCACTTCAAGGCCTGCAATTTTGCCTGCATCCTTGGTTGCCTGTCTCTGACTGTCATTGAAATAAGCAGGCACTGTGATAACAGCTTCCTTTACTTCCTCTCCAAGATAATCCTCAGCAGTTTTCTTGATATTTGCAAGGATGAATGACGAAATCTCGGCAGGGCTGTATTGTTTGCCCCTCAGATTAATCCTTGTGTCTCCGTTTGGAGCTGCATCAATCTTGTACGGAAGGACAGGTATGTCATCCTGTACCTCCTTTGAATTGAATTTTCTTCCTATCAGTCTTTTAACTCCGAATACCGTATTTTCAGGGTTGGTCACTGCCTGCCTTTTGGCAGCCTGGCCCACAATACGTTCACCGCTTTCGGTCAATGCCACAATTGACGGAGTTGTTCTGCCGCCTTCAGCATTTGTGATGATTTTAACCTCACCGCCTGCTTCCATGACAGCTACACATGAATTGGTAGTACCAAGATCTATTCCTATTATTTTTCCCATAATATACCCTCCAAAGATATTTTAATTTTCCTTAATTTCCTGTTTTTCAGTTTTTTTCTTTGAGACAACAACCATGGCAGGTCTGAGCAGTCTGTCATGAAGAACATAGCCTTTTTGCAGCACTGTTATTACAGTGTTTTCAGGGAACTCATCTGTTTCTTCCTGATTTACAGCCTGATGAAAATTATGGTCAAACGGCTTGTTTTCCGCATCAACCGGTTTGACATTGAAAGTTTCACATATTTTCAATATTTCCTTATGAATCAACTTCACACCCTCAAGAAGGCTTTTGTCATCTGAACTTTCTTCAGCTGATGCAATGGCTCTCTCAAGGTTGTCGATAACGGTCAGAAACTGTTTGAATACAGTTTCATTGGCAAATTTTTTAAATTCGTCAATTTCCCGCTGTTTTCTTTTCTTGTAATTCTCAAATTCAGCAGACAATCTTAAAACCCGATCTTTTTCTGCTGCAAGCTCTTCTTTTAAATTATCCATGTCTTTGCTGACTGCTTTGTCCCCTTTTTCGGAATTATTTTTGGGGCCGGCCTTTCCTGCCGGTTTTTCGGGAGAATCCTTCAAACCTTTGTTCTTATTATTTTTCTTTTTTTTGTTTTCAGTCAATTTCTTCTCCTGGTCAAAATATTCCTTTGATTATGAATGATTTATAATAATGTAAATAAATTATGGGTGAAAAATAAGTCTGTTTAAAGGCATGTCAAGATATAAAAACAAAGGAGTAAAAAGAAAAATCCGGCTGGCATGGGGAAATGAAAATTGCATAACCGGGATCAATCCATGACACAGAAGAGCTCACTTATCGCTGCTTCCTCCCGGACCTGACGAGGTTCATGGCCTTCTGTTACAAGGCGACCGGTCAGAATTTCCAGACCCGGCTGCACAGCCGGAAAATATATATATAATTGTTTTTCATATTTTTTGCAAGACACATTTTCAGGAACCCCGGCCGCCCTGAACAGGCACGCTGCACAATGCCTGCCTGGAATACTGTATAATGAAAATATACCTTGATCAGACACGTTTTTTTGATATACTGAAGGGTATGATACAGGATCAGTTGAATAAAAATTTGGAAATCAACAAACCGGGTTTTAATTACAGGAGAGAAAGAAATGAGCGAGATACTCAAACAGGAAAATCAGACAATTGTCAAACCAGGCATGGATGTTGTGGCGTCCATGGCTGAAGATTTCAAAAACGAACTGCTCTCAGTAATTAATGAAGGGACATCTGAGGTGGTAATTGACCTTGATGGTGTGGAAATGGTTGATTCTGTCGGAATCGGAGTAATTATAGCAGCCCATAATTCCCTGAGCCAGTCCGGCAAAAAACTCAAGGTAATCAATGTCACAAATGATGTTTACGGCCTTTTCACCACAATGAGATTAAACCGCCGTTTCACGGTTGAACCTGCCTCTTAAGTTCAGAGACTGGCCAATGAAATCCGGAAAAATTCTTTTATATGCCTTTCTGGTGTTATCTTTCTGCGTTTCAGGCTGTCGTGAAGACAAAAAAAAGGAAAGTTTCTCCGGTGTTTCAGAATTAATTGTCAGCCGGAATCAGGCAAGATTCAATATAAACAGGAAAAAAAACCGGGAAAAAGATTCAGCCAGAGACCAGTCTTCAGATAAAACAAGCACCAAAGCTGTTTCAGGCGGCAAAAATCTTGCAACGGTTATTCTTTATCCCAAAAAAATTAAAATCGTGGGCACACAATCTGATAAGGTGCTTGCGCGGGGAACAGCATATATCAATAAACAGGGCAGGATTGTCAAAATTAAAATACAGCAGGAATAATCTTTAAATTGGCAATCGCTTTCTGTTGGATCCCGAAGGAAGATCAACGAATTCCTGAGGGTCAGAAGATTCAGATTCATGAGTCTCGGCAGGCTGTGCCATGTCCGGTTCGTCCTGAGCCTTATCAGGGCCTGTGCTGGTGTTGTCACCGGAAGCCTCGTTGATACGGGCTTCATATTCCTTTATCTTCAGATTGGCAGCATTAAGTTTTTGAATATATTTTTCCTGAACATCTTCAAATTCTTTAATTTTTTTCTTAAGGATAGCTATTTTATTTCTATAATCTGCAATAATTCTGATGAATTTATCCTTTGTCCGCTTTTCAACTGATTTGCTGAGTGTATGAGTCATGAAAATATTGAACAACTCTGCAACCACAGCAATGAGCGTCACATAGATCAGCCCGTCTGCCTGCAGGTAATATAAAATGGCCGTGATCAATATAGCAGTTAAAAATACCATATTCCCCCTTAAATTAAAGAATCATCATACAATCCATCCAGATGGATATCAAGATAAAAACAGAATCATGAATTATTCAAAATTTTTTTAAGATACAGCCCTGTATAGCTGTCAGGAGATTCAGCTATTTTTTCAGGAGGGCCCTGAGCAACTATTGTACCACCACTGCTGCCTCCGTCGGGTCCAAGATCTATCACCCAGTCAGCCGTCTTGATCACATCCATGTTATGCTCGATTATGATGACTGTATTTCCGGCTTCTGCAAGACGTGATAAAACTTTCAGCAAAAGCTTCACATCACTGAAATGCAACCCTGTTGTGGGTTCATCCAAAATATAAAGGGTTTTTCCTGTATCGCGCCTTGCAAGCTCTCTGGCAAGCTTGATACGCTGGGCTTCACCTCCGGAAAGTGTGGTGGCTGCCTGGCCAAGTTTGATATAGGAAAGCCCGACATCCATGAGAGTATCCAGTATGCGCTTTATTTTAGGGTGATCCGCAAATAGTTCACCTGCCTGCATCACAGACAGGTCAAGGACATCTGCAATGGAATGGCCTTTATATGTTATCTCAAGTGTGGCACGATTAAAGCGCCTGCCGCAGCAGACTTCACATGGGACAAAAACATCTGCCAGAAAATGCATTTCAACTTTTATATAGCCGTCACCGTGACAGGCTTCGCACCTGCCTCCCCTGACATTGAAGGAATATCTGCCTTTTTTATATCCCCTGGCCTTTGACTCAGGCAGCATTGCAAAAAGTTCCCTTATGGGGTCAAACACCTTGGTATATGTGGCAGGATTGCTTCTTGGTGTCCTGCCTATGGGTTTCTGGTCAATATTGATAATCTTGTCAAGATGTCTGATGCCTGTAATTTTTCCATATCTGCCTGTTAATATCTTTGCCCCATGCAGTTTTGAAGCAATGGCAGGATAAAGTATCTGGCTGACCAAAGTTGATTTGCCTGCACCTGACACCCCTGTTACTGCCACAACCAGTCCCAAAGGGATTTTGACACTTAGATTTTTCAGATTATTCTCACAGGCTTTGGAAACGGCAAGCCATTTTTTGCCGGGTTTTTTTCTCTGGACAGGTATTTGTATTTTTTCCCTGCCGCTTAAAAACTTACCGGTTATGGAAACATGATTGGCCCTGATCTGATCAGGAGTGCCCTGTGCAACAACCTGTCCGCCCAGATGGCCTGCGCCGGGTCCCATATCCACGATCCAGTCTGATTGTTCCATTGTTTCCTGATCATGTTCCACAATAATCAAAGTATTGCCTATATCTCTCAGGTGCTGAAGAGTATGAAGCAGTTTGATATTATCTTTCTGGTGCAGTCCGATTGAAGGCTCATCCAGAATATAAAGCACACCGGTAAGCTCAGAGCCCACCTGGGAAGCCAGCCTTATCCTCTGGGATTCCCCACCGGAAAGGGTAGGCCCGCTTCGATCAAGGGACAGATATCCAAGCCCTACATTCACAAGAAATGAAAGCCTGTCAGATATTTCCTTGAGCAGTTCTTCTGCAATCAGCCTGTGGTTGCCGGTCAGGTTGAGGCCTGTCACAAAATCAAAAGCCTGGCCCACAGTCATGGAAGTCACATCAATAATGGATCTGTTGCTTATCTTTACATTAAGCACCTCATCTTTCAGCCTTTTCCCGTGGCAGGCCGGGCAGACCGATGCTGTCATGAATGATGAATAATATTTTTTCTGGGTTTCAGACTGGGTTTCCCTGTACCTCCGCATCAACGTATTGACCAGACCTTCATGGGTTCTTGTGAGTTCCGCCTGAATTCCGGGAGAATTCCATGCGACCTTCATCTGTTTTCCCTGTGACCCGTAAAGAAGAAGCCTTTTGTCGTTTTCAGACAAATCCTTCCATGGGGTATCAAAATCAATACCCCATTGCTGTTCAATGGCATTGAGCTGGCTTTTACCCCAGGAATTTTCATTATTATATCTTGGTTTCTTGATAAAATAATTTTTCCACGGAATAACTGCACCCTGGCGTATACTCAGATTCTTGTCAGGAACAATTTTATCCGGATCCATGGACAGCAAAGTCCCTATTCCGTTACACTCACGGCACATGCCAAGTGGAGAGTTAAACGAAAAAATCTGCGGAGAAAGCTGTGGATACGCAATACCGCAGCATGAGCGTTCCTCACTCATTTTAAGATCTTCCCTGCCAAGGCTGTGAACCGTGATCTGGCCGCTGCCCAGCTTTAAGGCGGATTCAACAGAGTCGGTCAGCCTTGTTTCAAAATCCTGTCCCGGCCTGACCACAAGACGGTCAACAACAACCTCGATATTATGTTTTTTATTCTTAGCAAGAGCCTGAACATTCTCAAGTTCCTGAACCACTCCGTCTATCCGTACCCTTGCATATCCCTGCTTCTTGAGTTCTTCAAGCCTGTCCCTGTGTTCACCCTTTCTGTTTTCCACTATGGGCGCAAGGATGAGAATTTTCGACCTTTCAGGCAGAGCCATGATCTGTGAAACCATGGCCTGGGCATGGCCGTGACCCACTTTTTTACCGCATCTGCAGCAATACTGGGTACCAACCCTGGCAAAAAGCACTCTCAGGTAATCATATATTTCAGTGATGGTGCCCACAGTGGATCTTGGGTTGCGGCTGGCTGATTTCTGTTCAATGGCGATTGTGGGAGAAAGCCCTCTGATTGTATCAAACTTGGGTTTTTCCATCTGTCCTATGAACTGACGCGCATAGGAAGAAAGGGATTCCACATAGCGGCGCTGGCCCTCTGCAAAGATGGTATCAAAGGCAAGGCTCGATTTTCCTGAGCCTGATACCCCTGTAACAACAACCATCTTCTTTTTGGGAATTTCAATGTCAATATTCTTCAGGTTATGTTCCCTTGCGCCTTTTACAATAATGCGGTCAAGTTCCTTTGAATTGTGTGCCAGGCTGTTTCCCATTCCCAGATTTCCACTCCTGATGCAATTGGCGTTATTAAAAAATCATTAAGGAAAAATGATAAGCATTGCAGATTAAAAGTAAAGATAATTATAACGCTCCAAAAAGGCCGGCACAACTTGACAAAATAATATATTATTGCCACAAATCATCATATTTTAAATATTTTATGATTGAGATTTTTAATTATGAGTAAATTTTTTGAGATTTTCTTCTACCCTTTTAAAGCCAGAGGCAAAGTCAGGGCAGGCTCCCTGGTATCTGAAGCAGCACAGATTCTTGACATACCCCTAAGATCGGACTGCGGCGGAAAAGGTACATGTGGTAAATGCATAATTATGGCAGATCCTCCTGAAAACCTCACCCCTGCAAGCCCGGCAGAGAAAAAAATATTATCAAAATCCTCAGCAGCCGGGTCTGCACGCCTGGCATGCCAGGCTAAAATCACAGGGCCTGTTACCATAACCATACCTGAAAACCTTATTATACATGATGAATCTTCCGGCAAGACATCTGTTACCGCCTGTTTTACACCTGAACACGGCAAAAGGCGCAAAAAAGGCCTTGGGCTTGCATTTGACATAGGCACAACAACAATTGCAGCATATCTTTGCAGTCTTGATTCAGGCAGAATACTCG
>CAYUOB010000062.1:0-18277 GCA_964446145.1 uncultured Desulfobacula sp. | reverse complement strand
ATAGTAGCTGAAAATATGAAACACAGCAAGCAGGAAAATTTTGAGCTCTTACAGGTTTTTATATAATGGAAAATGAACTTTTAAAAATCAATATCATGTCGATTGCTGTTTCCGGTCTGTTGATGCTGGCGGCAGGAATAATTCTTTATCTTTTCAAAGACTATCTGTCATGCGGAAGTGTCAGATTTATGCTGCCTCTTCCTCCGATTGCCGTGGCAGCCTATATATTTGTTTTTAATATGTTCAAGCATTATCAATGCTGTGTGCCTGGCAAGTCAATTCTAGTATCAGAGATAATAATAGCCACCATTACCTCCACTTTTTTCTTTTTTGTTTTTACAATTGTGCTTATTTTTCTGATTGCCCTTCTTAAAGGTTTTCTGGGGTGAATGCCACCACATCGTCAATTGACGGGGTGTCACAAAAAAGCATCACAAGCCTGTCAATTCCCATTGCAATTCCTGCTGCATCGGGCATTGTTTCAAGGTCTTTGAGGAATTTTACAGGCATGGGTAAAGCAGGTTTGCCCTGAAGGATCCTTAGATGGTTTTCCTTCTTGAACCTGAGCTCCTGTTCCGTGGGATCGTTGAGTTCTGTAAAGGCATTTGCAAGCTCAATTCCGGCAATATATAATTCAAACCGCTGGGCGCATGTGCTGTCTTCCGGGTTCAGTCTGGCAAGAGAGGCAAGCTGTGCCGGGTAGTCTGTTAAAAATACCGGAATGTCGTATCCAAGGTGGGGTTCTATCTGAAAACTTAAAATTTCATCAAAATCACCATCTGTCAGTGCTGCCTCAATGGATTTGTCCGCAAACATGTCAAAGGCCCTGGATATTGTAAGTTTTTTCCAGGGTGAATCAAGGTTTATGTCATAACCCTGATATTGAAGCCTGTTATGCATGTTCAGTCTGGATGCCGTGAATCTGATCAGATCCTGACACTGATCCATGAGATCAAACCAGGTCTGGCCTGCGGAATACCATTCCAGAAGGGTGAGTTCCGGAAGATGGCGGATTCCCCTTTCCTGCCTGCGGAAACATCTGCATATCTGAAATATACGTTTGAATCCCTTTGACAGGAGGCGTTTCATGCAAAGTTCAGGTGATGCCTGCAGAAACCATCCTTCTGATTTCACAGGATCAATATGGGCTTCCGGTATGATTCCAGGGCATCTTACAGGGGTTTCCACTTCAAGAAAATCCCTGGTACTGAAAAATTCCCGGACAGCCTTGAGAACAAGACCTCTGGTGTGAAGATTCCGATATAAATACTGGTTGTCCCTGTTCACTTTATCTGGTAGGTATCGTTTGTCCTGTCCTGAAGGAATACTGAATCAAATTTTTCAGGGTCAGCCCTGTCAAAGAGTTCATGCCCTGTTTCAATACATGATTTACACGCATTGATGGGTATGTGTATTGCGAGTATATGGCGGCCTGGTGCTGCTTTTGAATCAATCTCAATACAGCCTCCGCAGTCATGGCATATTCTTGTTTTTTCCTTTTGACGTTCAAAGATATTATCAGTATCGTAATAAATTTCTCTGTGCCTGATATCAAATTCTCCGGGTTTGCCGGCCTGCAGCCTTAATTCGTCTCTCTGTGCCCAGTATGAATTTACAAGGTCAGTTGTTTTTTTGATTTTGTCTGTTATGCTGACGGATTGTTTCAGCCTGTCAGGATCAAAATCGGGTTCAATAACACCGGAATAATCAAGTCCTGCCATGGCAAGAATGATTCCGAGATTTACATAGGGCAGGGCGCCTTCAATGGAATACCCGCCCTCCAGGACAGCTATGTCAGGTTTCAGAAGAGAAGTCATGGTTGCATAACCCTGGGCGGAAAAATTCATGTTGGTCAGTGGGTCTGTATAATGGTTGTCCTGGCCTGCGGAATTTACAACAAGGTCTGGTTTGAATTCCTCCAGAACAGGCAGGACACAATTTCTGATAACATAAAGATAGCCTTCCGCAGAGGTACCTGGCGGCAGGGGAATATTAAGGTTTGAACCCTTTGCATTGGGCCCTCCCAATTCTCCTGGAAATCCTGTGCCGGGATACATGGTCCTTCCGTCCTGATGCAATGATATGAACAAGACATCCGGGTCATGCCAGAAGATATCATTGGTCCCGTCTCCATGATGACAATCCGTATCAATGACGGCAATTTTTTTTACCCCGTAGCATGAGCGGATATATTCAACCATTATCGCTTCCATGTTTATGTGGCAAAAGCCCCTGCCGCCGTGGGAAATTCTCATGGCATGGTGTCCTGGAGGCCTTACAAGGGCAAATCCGTTCTGTACTTCTTTGTTCATTACAGCATCGGCAATGGCTTTGGCTCCGCCTGCGCTTATGAGATGGGACTGGGTTGTAACGGCATTTTCGTCCGGCACACAAAAATGGGCACGCCTGATATCCCGGGCACTGACAATATCAGGTTTATATTCAATGATACCGCTGATATCGAGGACACCTTCTTCAATTACCTGATCCTGGGTGTATAAAAGCCTTTCTTCCCGTTCAGGGTGGGTCGCATCTATTGCCCAGTCAAATGCAGGGAAAAATACCAGACCTGTTTTGTTCAGTGCTTTTAACATTATTACCTCGTTCAATTATTGCAAATTTTTTCAAATCCTTTGATAAGCCCCGGCTTGATCTGAACTTTGGTTCTGAATATTTTGCCCCGCGGCGAGAAATTGCGGACAATATTGAATTGCTGCAGTTCAATGATCTCCACTTCATCCAGGTTCTCAGGGTCTGCCCCTGAATTTACAGCCTTTTCCCTTAAAAGAGTACAGGCTGTTTCAATCAGGTCCTTGTCTGAAAATGATTTTGAAACAGGTTCGGCAAAATCTTCTTCATGTGCGGTTAAAATGCCCTGCTCAGTATCAGCATTCAGCGAAACCTCACAGGTAGTTCTTGCCAATGCCGCTCCTATGGCATTTGCCACAGATGATTCCGGGACTGCAATGGTCTCGATCTGGTAAAGTTCTTCTATTTTTTCTGCAAAATACGGTGCAGGCCCGCCAAGAAGCAGGATCTTGCTCGGGCTGATCTTATAGCCTTCAAGAAATTCGTGTACAGTATAAACGGGCTTGGAATTGATTTTATCAATCATCTCAAAGGTTTTTTTCAGGATAATGGAACAGCATTTCCTGAAAATTGTTTCTGCTGTCTGCCTGTCATCTTTGCCAAGAGCCAGGGCAAGTTCATGGATACCTTTTTGCGCATTATCAATATTACCGTCTTTCATCAGGCCAAGTACGAAAAGGGCATCTGTCAGTGTGGGGCCGGGGCCTCCAAAGGCCATGGCAGGGCCCAGCCTTTCAGGGCCTATTACAAGTTTTTTGTCTTTCACTCTTATGATACTGTCTCCGCCAATACCCTTTGAATCGGTTCTGAGTGAACGTATCAGGCTTTTGTATCGGCCTCTCTGTATGCCCATGGGTTCCAGCAGCGGGGTTTTATCCACAAGAAATGCAATATCGGTTGTTGTGCCTCCAATATCAAGAACAATGGCATCCTGACCGGCAGGGGCATATGGAATTGCACCCATAATGCTGGCTGCAGGGCCTGAAAGAACGGTCTGTCCGGGAAAAGCCATGGATGATTCAAGAGACATGGTTCCGCCGTCTGCCTTCAGAATCTGAATGGGAATTGTCAGACCCTTTTCTGCAAGAGAATCCTTTACAGCCTCAAAAAATGATTTGTGCACTGAAAACACTGCAGCATTCAGATGGGTTGTTGCAATGCGCCTGGGGAAATTGAGATTACCTGATACATGGTGGCCGAGAAATATTTTTTTGAAGTGTTTATTGAGTATTCTTCTTATGAGAATTTCATGGCTTGGGTTTCTTACACAGAATTTGCTCACCACACCCACATATTCAATGCCTGCTTTTTTCATTTTAACGGCAATGTCTTCAATCTGCATCTTGTTGACCGGAGCTTTTTCTCGGCCCCTGTGGTTTATGGAGCCTGAAACACAATAATAATGTTCACCTGTTCTGAAGGCTTCAGGATCAATTCCCGGCCCTGCTGAGACAATCATTCCCACAGGGTTCATATCCTGCTGGACAATGGCGTTGGTTGTAAGTGTGGTGGACAGAACGACCCGCTTGATTTTCTTGGGGTCTATATCCTCCAGAAGCAGGGTAAAACCTGAAACTATGGTGTGGAAAAGATCTGCTGAGTCCGTGGGCACCTTGATTTTTTTTTCAATTTTGTCAGCACTTAAAAGAACGGCATCAGTATGTGTGCCGCCAACGTCTATTCCAATAATCATGGTCTGATCCTGATGTTTTTTAAATAAATTAGACCCCTAAAATGGTTTTTCTGTACGAATGAGAGCTTGTCAGAAAAACCAGGGGTTGTCAATCAGATTCTATGTGTCTGAGAGCAGAAAATGGGGCATGAATCTGGGGTCAATCTGATTCTGGTTTACACTTGCGTATTCGTCTTCAAGCTCATCTACAAGATCCTGTGCAACTTTTACAAAGGCCTGTGGAATCTGAGTTTCCTCAAGCTGGGCTGCTTCTGAGACCCAGAGAAGAAAATCCTTCTGCCTTATATTGTCTTTGCTGTTTCTCACAGGTTCTGAAAAAAACTGGATAAAAAATTCCCTGAAGTCTTCAACTCTGATCGGTTCAAGTGTGGGGGCAAGGCCGAGCCTGTTTTTTGCCCATAATGTCAGGACAAGGGTTTTGTATGTAAGCATGCCCTGCCTGAATGTTGCTGTATCAGCATCAATTCTGCCCAGCACCATGTCAATGGCTATGATTTTGTCAAGCTGTTCATTGGTGCGGGCAATATCTTCAATGGTTCTGAAATCACGATAAAGCACTCCTTTCCTGTAGTTGTCAAAATACATCGGCCGTTCAAGGAAAAGCCCTCCTGCGACCCCCAGGAAATATTCTCCAAGAAAGCTTAAGGGAAGGCCTTTGTGGTTCATGAAACTTTTTTCAAACCATTCACTTGCTTTTGTTTTCAGCTTGATGCCTGCTCTTGATCCTGTCCTGAAGATATCTTCAAGAAAATATTGTTTAATTGCGGCTTTTGCCGCTCCGGGAGATGGTTTGCCTTCCATAATCAGTTCAAGTCCAAGATTAAGGCAGGCGCATGTTTTGTTTATGGCCTTTTCAATATCCTGTTTTGTTCTGAGTTTGATCTTGTCAGCACTGATAACCTTGTTTATGAGTGCTGCAAGCTCTGATTCAAGTACAAGAGCGCTGTCCTGATCAAAGAGTCTGAGAGCGGATTTCAGCAGGTCTTCGCCTTCTATGAATTCCTGAAAGAACTGGGGCGGCAGCGGAATATCCGGATCAAACCCTGAATCTGTCCTGAAATAGTTTTCAGGGCGCCTGCGCACGGAGCAGAGTTTTGTGGGTTGATAGATGCCAATTGCTTCGTGTGCGGGCAGAAAACCTTTTTCAGCAAGACGTATGTTTTTCAGGCGGAATTGTTCTTCTTCCGCCTCGGCAGTTAAAAGGGCATTTGTCTCAAGTAAAAGGCCGTGAAAAACAGACAGATCCATGTCTGCAACAAGCCTTAACATTTTTTCTATAAGTTCCCATGCATGCATGCTGTCTGCAGGCGGAGCGTCTTCATCCGGGTTTTTCGGCTTGTCAGGGAACCTGAAATAGAATTTGTCATCAAGGGTTATATAATCGTCAAACCTGTCAGGAGGCACTTCATCGTGTTCCCGTATATAAATTTCCATGTGTTTGAACAGATAAAATTCGAAAAAATCAGGTTTTTCCTTGATGATCCAGCGCATAAGCCTTTTAGGATCTGCCTGGAACAATATATCAAAAATTTTTGTCATGTGCGCGGGATCAAGCCTGTCATTGTCCCATACTTCAACGTCCATGATGTATTCCCATTGTTCTGATCTGGCAAGGGCCAGAACCGGGATAAAATCATAGGGGCCGATCCTGTGCATGAGATAGTAAAGATCCTGGTCTGGAAATGATTGTACAAGCGTGGCAGGAGACGGCGCATCCAGGATCATTTCAAGGGCCTTTTCAGGCTCGCTTGAAAGAATATCCTGCCGCATTGCCCGAAGCTTCATCTGCCTTTTTTTTATATTGGCAAGTCTGTAATCTGTTTTTGTGTTCATATTAATTGATCCGTTGTCTGCATATGTTTATGTAATGGGCTGTTTCAGGAAATTGTCTGAATTGTTCGAAAATTACAAGCGCATCTTTGAAACAGCCCTGGTTCATGAAATTTATACCCTTGCAGATATTCAGCTCCCTGTCTGAAGGGTGGTGTTCAAGGCCCTGTTCAAGAATTTCACCTGCCTTGTTGAATTTTCTTTTTTTCTGGGCAAGCATTGCAAGTCCCAGAAAGGCTCTTGTATCAGGCCAGTAAGAAAGAGCCTTTTGGTAAAGCAGTTCTGCTGTCATATCCTGATTTTTTATTCTTGAATCCTTTGCATATTCACCATGGGAAAATGTCATTGCAAGTCTTGAAAGAAAATCAGCATGAAACGGGTATAATTGTTTTATGTCCACAAGTTTTAGATTTTTTGCAAATTCATCTACTCTGGAATAAAAAGATGTTCTCAGACGGTCTCCAAAGGATTTAACCATTGAAAAATCAAGGTTTTCATCAAGCTCAAACCAGGGGATGTCTTCTATTTTGTTATTCCATATTTCAGGATTTACAAGGCCTTGTCTGAGTGCTTTTCTGTAGAGAAAAGTACCCGGAAAAACAACCAGCATGTAAAAAATGGCTGCCAGGGGCTTTATTGTTTCCAAAAGTTCAATACTCTGCTGTATTGTCTGGCTGGTTTCGCCAGGAGACCCATATATGAAATAGGCTCTCGGCAGTATTCCATAGGATGCTGTGAGACGGAAAGCCGATACAATACTTTTCTTGTCAACTGGTTTGCCAAGGGTTTTTCTGATCTGCGAAGACCCTGATTCAACTCCGAAGCTCAGCTGGATACAGCCTGCCTTACGCATATGGAACAATATTTTTTCATCAATGCAGTCCACCCTTGAGATGGCATTCCATGTTATGCTGAGTTTTTTTTGTGTGATAAGACGGCACAATTCCATGGTTTTTTGCCTGTCCATGGTAAAAGTATCATCAGATATGTAAAAATGTGATACTCCTTTTTTGACAAGGGCCTGTATCTCATCTGCAAACCATAAAGGAGAATGGGACCTGACCCGGGAGTTTTTCCAGAATTCAGGTGAACCGCAGAATGTGCATTTGCCGGGGCAGCCCCGCGACATTGCAAGGTGATTGTAAACAAAATACTTTGAAGGGTGGGCAAGGCTGTCAAGGTTGTCACCGGGGCTGCGCATGCCTGTTTTTATAATGGAGCCTTCCCTTTGTCTGAATACAAGCCCCTGTATGTTTTCAGCCTCATATCTTCTGTTCTGTGAGATTGCTTTTACAAGTTCCAGAAAGGTGAGCTCTCCTTCTCCTGTGACTATGTAATCAAGCGCAGGGCAGATTGTGAAAAAATATTCAGCCATGAAAGTGGCAGCAGGCCCTCCAAACACGATTATGGGATTTTCAAGCTCTGCCCGTGCAATTTCTGCACATTCAATTGCATTCCACCTATTGGGGTTTGTTAGTGAAAATCCGATTATATCAGGCAAGGCCCGGGCTATGAATTTTCTGAATGTCTGTACAGGGTCTGTGCCCTGTTGTGCAAGGTTTATGATTTCAGTGGTGAAGCTGTTTTGTTTCAGGACAGCGCCTATATAAAAAAGCCCTATGGGCACAATGCCTGCATCTTCTCCTGAGATCCTCGGATCAAGGCATGCAGGGTTGACCAGGGCAATTTTCAGGGGTTTTACCATGAGCTTATTATAATATCTTCAAGCTTTCTTTTCGGAACATGGTGAACCTGATTTTCATCACGCCAATACCTGACGTCTCCATCCTGGCCGAGTTCATCCATCTGTATCTTTTCAACAGGTTTGCCAAGGGCTATCACGAGCTTGATTTCAAGATGATCTTCAATATTGAAAAAAGCTTTAAGTTTTTTTATGTTTATGGAACCGAACATGCAGCCGCCAAGTCCCATAACTCTTGCCCCAAGCAGTATGGTCTGTGCTGCAATGCCGTGGTCGCACCAGAACCTGTCAGTGATATTGTGGTCTGCCATAATGATTATATACCCTGCCGGCCTTTCTTTTTTTTCAGGCCCTTTCCAGTCTTTGAGATAGGCTGCCCAGCCAAGGCATGAAAAAATCTGTTCATTTGCAGCCTCGCTGCAGCATGTTATATATTTTAACGGCTGCATGTTCGCGGCAGAAGCGCTTGTTCTGGCAAGATCCACAAGAGATGTCAGAGTCTGGGTATCCAGTTTGGAACTATTGTCAAATCTCCTGCATGACCTGTTATTCCTGACAAGCTGCCTGAAGGTTTCAAAATTCATTTGTCAGCCTCCTTTGTGTTACATATGCCTGAATCTTGGCATGTTGATTTCAATCCATTCAAGAATTTTATCCATTTCATCTGCAATTTCCCTTAAGGCCTGTCCCCTGTGGCTGACACCGGCTTTCTGGTCAATTGTGAGCTGGGCAAAGGTTTTATTGAGCTCTGGATAAAAAAAGACAGGATCATATCCAAATCCGTTTGCCCCGGCTGGTTCGTCAATGATAATGCCTTTGCATTCTCCTTCATAGGTAAGGGCAGCTCCTGTGGGAACAGCAATTGAAATTACACACTTAAATGATGCATTGCGGTTTTTCTGTCCCTTGAGATCCTCCAGAACTTTTTTTACATTATCCTGGTCTGTGGCATTTTCTCCTGCATATCGTGCTGAAAAAATTCCCGGCGCTCCTCCAAGAGCCTCGACACACAGGCCTGAATCATCTGCCATTGCGGGATATCCAAGTATTCTTGAGGTAAATGACGCTTTTTTGTAGGCATTGTCATCAAAGGTTTTCCCGTCCTCAATGACTTCCGGAATGGGGCCGAAATCGTCCAGATTTTTTATTTCAACGGGAAAATCCTTTAAAAGTGCCGTGATTTCTCTTGTTTTGCCTTTGTTTCTCGTTGCAAGGACAATGGTTTGTTTCAATAGATTATACTCCATGATTCATTGGTTGTGTTTATGTATCGCAGATAATATAAGTTCGCAGAACAATTTGTAAACCCCTGTCATCTGCCTGTCTTTTGGTCAGGGCAGCCGGCCTTCAACGGTCAGGCCTTTCAGGAGCAGAGAAATTGCGAATCTGGTTTCATTTTCAAGCAGGTTAAAGTCAAATTGTGCAAGGTTCATTGTATGGTTCTGCAAAAGCATCTGCTGTTGTTTGATTCCATTGGCAACAAGCAGTATTGCAGAAGCAGCTTTTTTTGTGTCCACAGGGCAGATCTGTTTATCTTCAAGGGCCTGGTCAAGAATTTTGCGTATTATCTTTGTTTCGCTTATGGTGAAGTGCTTTAAAAGCTTTCTGAATATGGGCTGGAATTGAAGCTGCTCCGATGTTTTTATGGAAAGTTTGTGAAGGTTGATGGTTTTCTGGGAGTAACGCTGTCTTTCCAGTATATAAACCTGAATTTTTTCATGCCATGTATCTATTGAATCAATTTTTTCTGTCAGGGAGCACAGAAATTTTTCCCTTTCCCGGGTGATGATTTCACAGAATATGGCTTCCTTGTTTTTATAATAATAATATAAGGATGCTTTGTTCAGCCCGACCATTTTCCCGATATCGTCCATGGTGGTTTTGGCAAATCCGTACTGGGCAAAGCATTTGCTGGCAGCTTTAAGTATTTCTTCCTGCTTGTTCTGATCCGGCATTTTTTTCCTTTTCAATGAATTGAACAACAATATTTTTTGTTTGAATCGGTGTCAAGGAGAAAATGCCTGCAATAATGTTCCGGGCCTGGACATTGAAAGGTTTTCCCTGCAGCCAGAACCGGCTGCAGGGAAGAGAGTTTCAGGTGGAAGAAATTGAAAAATTATAATTTCAGGAAAAAACCTGATCAGAAATTAATCTGCCATTTTGCACCGTAGTAAATGATTTCAGATTCTTCAGCTCCTGTCTTGTCAGTTTTATTGTCTCTGATTCCGATTTCAGGAACAAGGAATACGCCTGGCGCCAGAGTAATTGTGGTCTGGACATAGTATGACTCTGATCCATCTTCCCTGGCGCTTGTTCTGTCAAGCTCGGCCTCTGTGTATCCATAGCCTGCTTCAATGGAAAACATGTCATTGATTTTTGCTCCGAATACCAGAAGATAACCAAAAACATCATTGTCAATTACTGTGCTGCCCGATACCACAGGGTCATTGTCAGAGGCGTTGAACAGCCCATACGGGCCCATATTCTGCCCCATGAAGACGTCAGCATTGATGTAATACCTGTCAAAACTGATTCCTCCACCAATGGCCACAATATAGCTTGTGATGTCATTTTCAATGGAAGTTGCGGTATCCAGTATGGAATATGTGTTATAGCCTGCGGCAACTTCCATAAATGCATTGTCAAATTTATAGGTGAAGGAGGCTTCTATTTTTGGAATTGTATTCTCCATTGTGGCGTTTGTTATATTGAGACTATCAGATTCAGGAGAGATTGCAGCAATTTTGAAATTTCCAAAACTTAACTGAATCATGGGCCTGCGCGGAGTTGCAATGCCTCCATATGAGCCAAGACCGTCATCTGTATCATACACCTGGTTGCTGTAGAAAAAATTCAGGGGGGGGTGTAATCCTGACCGATGAGCAATTTTCCCGATCCAAAATCCCATTGTCCGTAAAGTTTGCGCACATTGGCATTGCCGCTGGCTGCACCGTATTCAAAACAGCCTGTAACCTCGTCGCTTGCCCTGACTGCGGCACCGATGCGGGCATTGCCCTGGAGCGCCTGTTCAAAATTTTTGGTGTCACGGACACCGGCTTTATTGTCTGTGTCAGTGATAAAGGTTGAAATACGGGCAGATCCGTAAAAATTCCATTCACTTGCGGCAAGAGCCGGCATTGCAATAACAGCAGCCAGAATGAGTGCTGCTGCACTGATTGTGATTTTTTTCATCTTTACCTCATTAATTGTTAATCCTTGAAAAAGTTTAAGTTCTGATACCACCTGAAAAACATTATGAATAAAATTATAAAATTTTCAAACAGAAATACAATCTGTTTGAAAGTTAGTCAAGTAATAATATAAATTTTTGTGTGGATTTCGGCGCGGAAATATTTTTTGTCTGTTAGAGTTATTTCAGGTTATTTTTGATTTATATCAATATAAATATTGACAATTAATAACTTAATGCAATAAAAATACTCTGCTGAGATTTGATATATCCAAATATTAAATGGAGGAAAAAATGGAATACCTTAAAAAAATATTATGTGTGTCTGCTGTTTTTATTATTGCAATGACAATGGCTGGGTTTGCCGGTGCTGATTCCTGCAAGGCTGTATATGGAACAGGCAGCCCCAGGTTCAGGCTTGCCACGGGCAGCCCGGGTGAGTTGGGGCTTCTTGAAAAGCTTGCTGATGCATTCAATGAAACACATGGAACTTCCATGTGCTGGATCAAGGCCGGATCAGGCAGATCATTGAATCTGCTGCATTCCGGAAAAGTTGATATCATCATGGTTCATGCACCTGCTGCCGAAAAAAAGGCTGTAAAGGCAGGCTGGGCTGTAAAACGCACTTTGATAGGGTCGAATGAATTTTACATTGTGGGCCCGAAAAATGATCCCGCAGGCATTTCCAATGCAAAAAGCGCATCTGATGCCTATGCCATGATAGCGCATACAGAATCAAAATTTTTTTCCAGAGGAGACAATTCAGGTACAAATAAAAAAGAGCTTGCCATCTGGAAAAAAGCGGGAATTGTACCCTCAGGCAGCTGGTATATTATCACAGGGGATTTTATGATGGCCACCCTGAAAAGAGCAGACAGGGAAAAAGGCTATTTCATGACTGATTCTTCAACCTGGGTTGCGGGCAGAAGCAAACTGGGCAATCTTAAAATTTTATTCAGGGGTGACCCTGTGCTCATCAATACATACCACGGCCTGTGCCGTCCGGCAGACGGCAGCGGGATACAGAAGGCTGCATCTTCATTCATTGATTTTCTGTCTTCAGACCAGGGCCAGAAGATAATCAGGGATTATGGAAAGGATGCTTTTGGTCAGGGCATGTACAATGATGCTGAATATGCCGGGCAATATGATCATTGACTGCAGATAGCCCGTGCAGCTGGTATTTCATCATGACAGAGTTTTTTTGAACCCTGCCCATGCAATGCCGATGAATGCACAGGCAAGAACAGCCTGGGCTGCAACGGGCTGCCAAAGCACTTTTATTCCCACCCCTTTCATGACAATGCCGCGCAGAATTTCAAGATACCAGCGCATGGGATTTAAAACAGTGATATACTGGACAGAATCGGGCATATTTTTTATGGGGAACATGAATCCTGACAGCATTACGCAGGGCATCAGAATCAGAAAGCTTGTCAGCATGGCCTGCTGCTGTGTTGAGGATGTGGTGCTTATGATAAGGGCAATTCCCATATTGCCGAACAGATAAAGTCCTGACAACCCGTAAAGCAGGGGTATGCTTCCTTTTACGCGAATGTTGAAGATCACAAAAGCCACGGCAAGCATGATAGTCATGGAAATATAGCTTGTTATTGTATAGGGAATGGTTTTGCCTAATATGAATTCAATTTTTTTTATGGGAGTAACCATGACCTGCTCAATTGTCCCGATTTCCTTTTCCTTGACAATCCCTATGCTTGTCAGAAGCAGGCTGAAAATAAAGAGCATTACTGCAATGAGAGATGGTATGAAATAGTATTTGCTTTCCTGGTTAACATTGAACCATGCCCTTTGAGCAGACCTTACGGGATCGGTCAATATCCTGATTCCGGATTTCTGCATTTTTTCCCGGGTTTTTTGTGCAGAATATTTTTGCACTATGCCTGACGCATATCCCTGGACAATGGCTGTGGTATTTGTATCAGTTCCGTCCGTCAAGATCTGGATTTCTGCTGTTGAACCGTTTTTTATGCTGTGTTCAAATCCCGCAGGAATGCTTATCACTGCCCTGGCTTTTGCTGTGTCCAGCAGGTTTCTGATCTGGTTTGAGCAAACAAGGTAATCTGTTATCTTAAAATAGCCTGAGGCTGTGAAATCATTGATCAACTGCCTTGAAGCGGGTGTTTTATCCATGTCCAGCACTGCCGTGCGTATCATTGTAACATCGGTTGTCAGGGCAAATGCCATCACAACCATCTGAATCACAGGCATGCCGAAAATCACCACACGCATCCTGGGATCCCTGAGCATCTGTAAAAATTCTTTGATCAGCATATGTTTCAGGCGTTGAATCATGGCTATTCCAGTTTGAATCTGAATTTTCTGTTTGCAAGAATTATCATTATAACGGCATATACTGACAGAAGCATGGCATCTGCCCACAGAATTTCAAGGCCTATGCCCTTGAGGTAAATTCCCCGTAAAATGGCAATAAAATATCTGGCAGGCACAATATATGTAATGGCTTGTATGGGCAGGGGCATGTTTTCAATGGCAAACACAAAACCGCTTAAAATAAGTGTGGGAAGATAACCGGATACAATGGCAAGCTGGCTTGCCAGAACCTGTGATTTCAGCATGATACTCAGACTCATCCCCCAGAAAAGCGCTCCTGTAAGGAAAATTGCCGCCATTGCAAACAAAAGCCCTGCATTGCCAGCAATGGAGACCTTAAACAGCCATTTCCCAAGAACAACAGCAATGATCACATCTGCCATGCCTATGATAAAATATGGGATTACTTTGCCGAAAACAAGCTCCGGCCCTTTCAAAGGAGTGCTGATCAATTGTTCCATTGTGCCTGTCTCCCATTCCCTTGCAATTGTAACACTGGTCAGAAGCGCTGCAATGACCACCATTACAATTGCAATTATACCCGGGATAATGGCGCTCTGGCTTCTCAGGTCAGGGTTGTACCATGATCTTGTGACAAGGTTTACAGGGGTGTTCAGATGGGTGATTCCAAGCCGGTGCATTTTTTTCATTCTGATTTCACCGGAATAGATTGCAGCCACGGTGGATGCATAGCCCGTGGCAAGCCTGGAAGTATTGGCATCGCTTCCATCTGCGATTATCTGGATATCTGTTGTTCTGCCTGCCTTGATTTTTTCTGAAAAATTTTGTGGAATGATGATTGCGACCAGGGCATTGCCTTTATCAAGGTCTGTTTGCAATGCTCTGTATCCGGTGCGGTATCCGGTTATGGAAAAATACGGGGATCCTGAAAGCATGCTGATAAAATCACGGCTTTCAGGGGTTTGTGACTGATCCCATATAATTGTCGGCACATTTCTCAGATCAAGGGTTAGGGCATATCCGAAAAGCATGATAAGTATGACTGGAATGGCAAGGGATAAAAACAGGCTGCGCCAGTCTCTGATGACATGGATGAATTCTTTTTCTGCAATGGCGCAAAGACGTTGAATTTTCACAATGCCATCTCCTTTTCATGTTTTTGTGCTGCCTGCCTGCGGTCATCCTCCTCAATCAGGGAGATAAAGACATCTTCCATGCCGGGCAGAATTTTTTCCATTTTAAAATCCATGATGCCAAGGGATGCCAGTCTTGCCTTGATCGCTTTTTCTGCAATGGCTGCATTTCCCGTCACAACATGAATTCCTGCTCCGAAAAGGGCTGCATCGCGTATCTGAGGGAGAGCTGCGAGTTCTTCCACAAGGTTCTGCGGATTGGGACAGGTGATATTCAGGATTGTTTCATGCATATGCCTGGTCTTCAGTTCCATGGGAGTGCCCATGGCAATCATGCGCCCTCCGTAAATCAGGGCGATTCTGTCACAATATTCCGCCTCTTCCATGTAATGGGTGGTTACGAAAACGGTTATGCCCTGGTCTGCCATTGAATATATCATGTCCCAGAATCTTCGTCTGCTTAACGGATCCACTCCGCTTGTAGGTTCATCCAGAAAAATAATGGGCGGTTCGTGCAGAATAGCGCATGCCAGTGCCAGACGCTGTTTCCAGCCAGCGCTTAAAATAGCTGTGAGGTCTTTCCCGTGTCCTGCAAGCTCTGCCATTTCCATTGCCCATTCTTTTTTTTCTGCAAGTTTTTTTTCTCCAAGCCCGTAAATTCCTCCGTAAAACCTGATATTTTCCTCAACACTTAAATCTTCGTATAATGAAAATTTCTGACTCATATATCCGATGTGCTGTTTTATCTGTTCAGCATTTGTGTTTATGTCAAATCCTGCCACTGTTCCTGAACCTGAACTGGGTGATAAAAGCCCGCACAGCATTCTTATGGTAGTGCTCTTGCCGGCTCCGTTGGGCCCGAGAAAACCGAAGATTTCACCCCTGGAAACTTTGAAGCTCAGGTTGTCCACTGCTGTAAAACTGCCAAATACCCGTGTCAGGTTTTTTACCTTTACAGCGTGATTCTGTGTCCTGGATTCACAGGTTTCAGTGTTATGCGCCGGAAAAACATTGGTGGAGGAACGGGGCAGAACAGGAGCGGCATTTTTCAGGTCATGGCCGCAGGCGGATGGGCCGGACATCATGGATACAAATACATCCTCCAGTGTAAAATCTGTCTGCCTTATATCATCTGCGCTGACTTTGTGTGCGCTGAGAATTTCAACGACCCGGGCACGGGTTGCTCTGATATCCTTGCATACAATGTGAATTTTATCGCCAAAAACACTGGTATTCATATCAGGCAGTTCTGCCTGTATTATTTTATTGATTTTCCTGGCTTCATGGCTTGTGACGGCAAGTATCCTGCCTTTCATGGATTTTTTAATATCATCCGGCCTTCCTGTGGCAAGCAGTTTGCCCCTGTTCATGAGCCCTATTCTGTCACAGCGTTCTGCTTCGTCAAGATAGGCGGTTGTAACAAGAATACAGACTCCCTGTCTGACTATTTTGTATAATATTCTCCAGAAATCCCTTCTGCTGACCGGATCAACACCATTGGTGGGCTCGTCCAGCAAAAGGACATCAGGTGTATGTATCAGTGCACAGATCAGCTGAAGCTTCTGTTTCATGCCTCCTGACAGGTCTTTTGCCCTGCGTTTCCGGAAAGGCTCCATGTGGCTGAATCCCAGAAGTTCTGTGATGCGTTTTTCTCTTCCCCTTTTTTTGACACCGTAAAGATCTGCATAAAACCTGATGTTCTCATCCACTGTAAGATCCGGATACAGTCCAAAACGCTGGCTCATATAGGCAAGATGTTCCTTTACGGAAGAGGCAGCTTTTTTGGTGTCAAATCCTGCAATTGATGCCTGTCCCTGTTCAGGGTCCATCACGCTTGCAAGCATGCGCAGCGTTGTTGTCTTACCTGCTCCGTCAGGCCCCACAATACCGAAGATTTCTCCTCTGCCCACGCTGAGGTCAAGGCTGTCTACGGCAATCAGGCTGCCAAAGCGTTTTGTGAGGTTCAAAGCTTTTATGGCAGGGTGATTTTTAGGGGGTTCTGAGCTCATTTTGTTCCAGTTTCAGCCCGGATAATACCGTCAGCAGGCATTCCTGCTTCAGTTCTCCGTCAGGGTTCTTTAGGTCTATTTTGATTCTGAACATAAGTTTAACCCTTTCCTCAAAGGTTTGTACTGATTTTGGGGTGAATTCAGCCTGACTGCTTATAAATGAAATTTTTCCTTTATAGGATTTGCCGGGGAATGAATCCGTTGTCACCATGACTTCAGTGCCTTGCCTGATTCTGCCCAGGTTTTTTTCAGTTACATAGGCGCGCAGCCATGGATGATGAATATCCCCTATGGTTATAACAGGTGTGCCGGGATTCAGATATTCCCCCGGTTCGGCCGACTTGCTCAGTACAATGCCTGTCATTGGGGCACAAATTGTTGTATATGATAATGTGTTTTCAGCCTGTTCAAGTTTTGCCTCGGCCTGGCTCACCATTATTTTTGCCTGGTCGATTTTTTCTTTTCGCGGGCCCTTGCTTATCAGGTCATATCGGGCCTTAGCCTGTTCAAGGGCTGCCCTTGCTTTTTTTATCTGTTCCTGCCTGGGGCCTTCCATGACAAGGGAAAGTATCTGGCGGGCAATTGCAACTCTGGCTCCGGCCTGTGATTCAGCATTGCGGGCAACCTCATATTTTGTTCGGAACAATTCAAAATCACGCTGGCTTATGCTTTTTTTTCTGTAAAGTGCGGCAAACCGTTCATAATCCTTTTTTGCCTGGTCAAGTTCTGTTTTTGCGGAAAGTTCGGCAGAAAGAGCTGCATCAAGGTCAGACCTGGCTTTTTTTATGTCCTGAATCCTGCTGCCCCTGGTAAGCTCCAGAACAGCCTGCCGGGCCTGTTCAACCTGGGCACGGGCAAGTGCTATTTCCTCAGGCCGGTTCCCTGCTTCAAGTTCTGCAAGCATGGACCTGGCCCTGGCAAGATCAGCTCTGGCAAGGCTGACAAGAATTTTTTGATCCCTGTTTTCAAGCCTTGCAATTATGTCTCCTTTTACAACCATGTCGCCTTCATTCACAAATCTTGCCTCAAGCCTTCCCGGGATCTTGAATCCAAGTTGAACTTCTGTCAGTTCAATGTTTCCTGACACCATTATCCGGTCAGGGTCAATTTCATGTCTGAAAGCAAAAAACCATACGGCAAAACCTGCTGCTACCAATATCAGTATGGCCAGAAAGGGCAGTTTTTTGTTCATTTTACTCATCTCCTGTGCTGATATGCTTGATTCCATTCAGGGAAAATTGGAATATATGTTCTGTAATTGTGTCAAGGTTTTCTTCACCCGGGCTCAGATTACTGGCAAGTCTCTGTATGACCGGTGCGGCAAATGCATAATAGATGCACTGGCCCATGATACTTAGTGCACATGGCAGCACGGCATTTTTATCCTGATTTCCTGATATTTCCTGAATGATGGTTACAAGAATATCCTTGTGGGGTTTTATGTGTGTGTCAATAATGTCTGAAAATGCAGGGCTCGGATTTAAAAATTCCCTTGCAATGAGTTTGCCCGGCCCTGTCAGCCCATGCCATCCCTTATTGCTTAAAAATCTGTAAACAGCACTTCTGATGAACCAGTGCAGCCTTTCTTCCGGGCTGTATCCGGCTGATTCATCAGGTGAGGAAGGAAATCTTTCAAAGCCTTTTGTGAAAATATCTTCAATGACGGTGTTGTAAAGTCCTTGTTTGCCGCCAAAATGATAATTGACAGCAGCCAGGTTTACATTGGCTGCACAGGCGATGTCCCGTATGGTTGCTTTCTGAAAACCCTTGTGCCCGAATATTTCACCGGCTGCTTTGACAATCCTTTGCCTTGTT